>CAYWDW010000316.1:0-6366 GCA_964457105.1 uncultured Heliobacteriaceae bacterium | reverse complement strand
GCGCCGAACGGTCGCCTTCGCCTGAAGTGAAGTTATGCTGCTCAAGCAACCGCGCTGCATCGGCAAACCGCCCCGTCTCAACGTAAGCTGCGGCCAGCGACTGCACAAAAGCTGACCGCGCCCGCACTGATTCAGGCGCGCGCTCAAGCATGCTGATGCGGCGGTCAGTTGCCTTCATTGCGGCGAGCAACTGATCGCATTCAAGGTAAAGATGATGATCTTCAGGCGCAGCAGCAATCACTCGTTCGTATTCAGCCGCCGCCTGGTCCTTGTTCCCGTCAACAAACCAGCGTGCCCGCGCCAGGTTGCGCCGCGCGATGATGTTTGACGGCTCAAGCTCAATGGCCTGCTGCCACGCGGCCAGAGCTTCGCTGCCGCGATGCAGCGAAGCAAGCACGTTGCCGAGATAATAAGCGGCGCGGGCATCGCGCGGGTTAGTGGTCAGCGCAGACCTCAGAATTTCAGCTTCGACCGGGCGATGCGGAAAGGTCATGGCCAGTGCGCTTTCTGAAGCTGTGTTCAGCGGCAGTGGCGCGCCCTCGCTTCCCTGCCGACTCCGGGCAAAATGATTTTGTGCATACAGCAGCATCGGGTGCGGTTCTTTGCCTGAGCTGTTTACAGCTTCGGTCAGCACGTTGTCAGCCTCGCGCAACTGACCGGCAGCGGCATAATCGAAAGCCAGTTCCAGCGCTGCATCCGGTTCGCGCGCCAGCAATCGCGACAGTTCCTTGTCCACCTGCTCAGCCTTCGCGGTTTGCTGCCGCGCCCGCAGAATCAGCCGCTGCTCGCTCAGCGCCAGGTAATCAATCGGCATTTCGCGCACGACTTCATCAATGTGTTTTTGCGCCGCGTCCGGCTTTCCGGCCAGGCGTTCAGCCATCGCCAGCACGGTGCGCGCTTTCAGGTCGCGCGGGTCAAGCCTGACGGCCTGCGTCAGATGCTCCAGCGCGCCGTCAATGCTGTCGGCAGCCAGATAAATTTCGCCGAGGACGTAACGCGCTACCGATTCGCGGTGTCCGGCGCGCACGCACCACATCAACTCTGCGATGGCTTCGCCGGTGCGATGCTGCGCCCGTCGCACAAGGCCGAGGTAATAATGCGCATCGCCAGAGTCACGATTGCGGCGCAACGCTGATTCAAGATAACCGGCGGCAGTGTCGTATTCGCCCGTGCGGTAAAACGACAGGCCGAGCGCCGCGAGCGCGGGCGCAAAACCCGGATCGCGTTTGAGAGCCTCGTGATAAGCGGCGCGCGCGGCAGGTTCGTTGCTTTTCTTGTCAGCCGCGAGGCCTTCGACGTAAGCCTGTTCGGCGCTCGTCGCCACGACCGGATCAGGCGCCGGGCGCGTCGCCGGTTTGAAATCAGGGTTTCCGTCGGGCGCTGAGTCGGTGCGGTAATGAATCAGTTCGCGCCCGTCCTTCGCTTTGATTCGCACCACGATGACCATTGGCGCGGGCAGCTTGACGGTCGCGGCGAAAGGCGTCGCGGGCGAAAGGCTGATTCGCGCGGAATGAATGGGCCGGTTATTTGCGTCTCCGATGATAAGTTCAGCATCGTCAAATTGCGCGCTCGCGTTGGCGGTGATGCGCGCTTCGGCTCCGACGACTTCAACGCGCAACGCGGCGTCTTTCGTCACCTTGTTGAAGCCGCCGCCGAGTTTGTCGAGCGGAAACCAGTATTCGGTGAATCGCTCGACGCGATGCGGCGCGATGAATTCGTGTTCCATCTGCGTTTCAAAGCGCCCGGCCTGAAATTCGACATACTGCCCGTCATGGTCTGTCAGCTTGTTGATCCAGATGTTGCCCGCGTCGTCGTTGCCCCACGTCCACGTTTTCTTGCCCGGCAGTTCGTGGTGATCGGCCACGTGCGCGATGCCCCGATCTTCCTTCTCGTAATAGACGCCGAAAAAATCGCGCTGCGAATTGCGGGCAAACAGCGACAGCGCATTCGGCACTTCGCGGTACAGGCTGAGGTCAACGCCGTTGTGTTTCGGGAACGAAAAGACCGGCCAGAACACGTGCGGATAAGCTTCGCGCATCGGATAAATAAAGCGCATGTCTTCAGTCGCCGGAGCCGCCGCCGTCGCCCAGAACCAGTACCGGCCCGGCACTTCGCGGCGATTGTTGAGCGTGACTTCAGTTTCGACCACCCGGCGACCAGGACGCAGGCGAATTGCAACCGCCCATTGCATGCGCTGCACGCGTTCGGTGTCGCCGACCACCACGACCGCGCTGCCGTCGGCTTCGGTGCGCGTCGCGTAATCAATCGGTGAAACGGTCGTCAGCGTGTGGCCATCGGGAAAGTTCCATTCGATGCCGCCGCTCGTCCACGCGCCGCGAATGCCGACCATCGCGTATTTGACGACGTGATTGGTATAAAGCGCCTCGCGGCGCGTCGTCTTGTCGTAAATCGAATAGAGCTTGCCGCCGAGTTCAGGCAGGACGGTAACTTTGAGATACTCGTTTTCGAGCAGGACCGCATTGTACTTTTGCTCGACTCGCCGGTTGCTCAGATGGTCGAGCAGCGGATAAGGATAGATCGGTCGTCGCGGCTGCGAGTCGAGCAGTTGAAAGGCCGGATACGGATTGGGCGGGCCGAGTTCATAAGTCGGAATCGTCAGCGGTTCCTGCCAGACGCGAGCGGCTGAAGCCGACGCGGGTTGCGCGGCGGCGTGCGTGAGCAACGCTGCCATCAGCGGCAGGAGCAGTGAAACGGCACGAAGGCTTTTTCTCAGATTCATATTGCTCAGGTGTGGCGATGTCAGTACTGCGATTGCACGATGAAAAACTGTTGACCGATGATACGCGCAATTTTCTGCCACGTCCTGGTTGAAGACAAGCGCAGCGACTAAAATACCGGTCACTGACCTGACGGGCCGCGAACTGTCAGTTCGCGGTCCACGTTTCGCATCGCCAGTGAACCTGGCCGATCATCAATGGAGGACTTCAATGAAACAACTGCTGCATTATTCATTACTGGTTTGCGGTCTGAGTCTCGGCCTGCTTTTCACGGCGGCGGCGCAGCCTGCGCGCAAGGGCACGGTGGTGCCTGCGGTGCGGGCGCACCTGCTGGTTTCAACTGACTGGCTGGCAAAATACCTGAACGATCCGAAAGTGGTCGTGCTGCACGTGGCGCGCGAAAAAGCGAATTACGAAGCCGGTCACATTCCCGGCGCGCGCTTTCTGGCGCTCAGTGACATTCTGGTGACGCGCGACGGCGTGCCGAACGAACTGCCGCCGATTGACAAGCTGCAACCGGTCTTTTCAAAACTCGGCGTGGGCGACGGTTCGCGCGTGGTGATTTACGGCGAGATGTCAGGGCTGATGGCGGCGCGGGTTTATTACACGCTCGATTATCTGGGCTTCGGTGATCGGGCGGCGCTGCTTGATGGCGGGCTGGAAAAATGGAAGGCTGAAAAGCGCGAGGTGACAACCGCCGCGCCTGAAATCAAAGCGGCAAAGTTTACGCCCAGGGTCAATCCGAAAGTCGTGGTCATGCGCGAGGTCGTGCGTGACGCTTCGTGGATTGCGAGCCATGTTGACGCGCCGAATGTCGCCTTGATTGATGCGCGCCCGGCTGAAGATTACACCGGCGCAAAGGTCGGCGACGGAGTGCCGCGCGCGGGCCACATTCCCGGCGCGACGAATGTTTACTGGATGCAGAATCTGCGCAGCAGCCAGCAGCCGGTGATGAAACCTGTGGCCGAATTGCGCCGGATGTACGAAGCCGCCGGGGCGACGTCGAATAAAAAAGTAGTGACCTATTGCCGCACCGGCATGCAGGCTTCGCATTCATACTTCACGGCCAAATACCTCGGCTACGATGTGACGATGTATGACGGCTCGTTTATGGAATGGAGCAAAACCGACGGGCTGCCGGTGGTGACAGGCGAGAAACGCAAATAAACACAGGTTCACGCAGAGGCGCAGAGGCACAGAGAAAGTAAGAAAGGTTCACGCAGAGGCGCAGAGACGCAGAGACGCAGAGAAAAACAGAGAAGAAACAGACGGAACAATTGAGTTATCCGACTTCCTTCCTCTCTGTCTTTCTCTGCGTCTCTGCGCCTCTGCGTGAACCTGTGTTCCTGTTTGTCAGTTCCCTGCCAGCGCGGCGGGCAACTGCTTGTCAACGGCGGGGCGCTGTGCAGCATTACCGAGCGCCCAGGCGGTGGCGTAAACGGTGCGCGTGACTTTCATCATCTTCTCGTAATCAATCTTCTGCGGCTCATCCCCCGGACGGTGATAGTCTTCGTGAATGCCGTCGAAGTAAAAGATGATCGGGATGCCCTTGCGCGCATAGTTGTAATGATCGCTGCGGTAAAAGAGCCGCTGCGGATCGTTCGGATCATCGTATTTGTAATTGAACGCGAGTTTGAGAAAGTTGTTGTTGACCGCTTCGCTGAGGTGGCCAAGTTCGGTACTCATCATCTTCGAGCCGATGACGTAAATCTCGTGCGGGCCGGTCAGGCCGCTGTTGGCTGCCGTGTCGTCACCCGGTTTGCGGCTGCGCCCGATCATATCAATGTTGAGTTGCGCGATGATCTGATTGAGCGGCACGGTCGGATGATCGGTGAAATATTCTGATCCCCACAAACCTTTCTCTTCGCCGCAATGCCAGACAAACAGCAGCGAGCGTTTCGGGCGCGGGCCGTGTGAAAAAGCTTCGGCCAGCGCGAGCACTGCCGTTGTGCCGGAGCCGTCATCATCGGCGCCGTTGCAGATCGTGTCGCCATTGACCGGTGAGCAGCCGGTTTGCGGGCTGTTGCCGACGTGATCGTAATGCGCGCCGATGGCGACGTATTCGTTTTTGAGCGTGGCGTCACTGCCTTCGAGAATGGCCACGACGTTCTGCGTCTTTGTCGTTTCGCTTTTCAGCGCGACGGTGAAGCTGGCCTGCTTTGCGGCTGAGAGTTCAAAGGCATCGTTGAATTCGCCTTTGGCAGCTTTTTGCAGAATCGCGTCGCCGTCCATCTTTTCTCCGGCAAACAAGGCTCTGACCATTTTTTCTGAGGCGGTGATGGCCGGTAAAGCCTGCTGCGCCGGATTATCAACCATCCAGCGCGAAAACTGCGACACGGCCTGAATGCGCTGCTGCCAGCTCTTGAGCTGCGTTGGAAACGGAATTGTGATCATCCCCCGTGCGCCATGACTGAGGGCATATTCCATCGGATTGATGCGGTCGCTGGCCGGCATGCGGGCCAGTTCGCCGCGATTGACGCCCTGCGGAATGGCGCCGCTGTAAACGACCACGATTTTGTCTTTGACGTTCAGCTCACCATCGGCGGTCTGATAGGCATTGATGTTTTTTGCTTTGATCACCCAGCCGTGACCGGCAAAGACCAGCTTACCGCTCGCGGTGCCGGCCAGCGGCGAAGCGTAAAAGTCCTCACCAAAACTGAACGGCTGCCCGCTCAGTTCGGCGCGCGTCTGCGCCGGATCAACGGCGCTGCGTTTGAGCGTGATGTGCTGAAAGAAAGTGCCGTCATCACCGGCAGGCCTGAGGCCCCAGCGCGACAGATTCATCGCCAGAAACTTTGCCGTCAGGTCAAGTTCCTTTGACGGCGTGTTGCGCCCGGCCATTTCGTCCGACGCGATGAAATAAAGGTAATTCTTCAACTGCGCTTCGGTAATGAAATCAGCATTGCCGTGCGCGGCAGGCGCAGCAGCGGCAGCTTTGCCTTTCTGCTTTTGCGCATAACTGACCGGCACGGCCTGCGCCAGCGTCAGGGCTGTCACCAGACCAATGAAAACAAATTTTTTCATCGTGTTCTCCATCAATAAAAATTCAGCCGCAACTTGCGGCGGCGGGGCGGCGCATCATTCGCATCAGAACTTCACCTGCTTTTGAGCAACTGATCGAGGACGGCGGCGCATTCGGCGCTGCGGGTGGCGAACTGCTGATCGAGCGTATCGCGCTCGCGGCGCAGCTTGTGCAGTTCGTCGGCGATGTGCAGGGCGGTCATAATGGCAACTTTGAGCGAATCAACCGTCAGCGAGCCGGAGGCAATTTCGCGCATGCGTTCATCAACAAAGGCGGCGAGTTGCTGGATGTATTCCGTATCGCCGTCGTTGCTGCGAATGTTGTAGGTCTGGGCGTAAATCTCGACCCTGACGGTCTGCGCGGGAGTTTGTTCCATAGTCCGGCAAAATCGGTTACAGCTCACTTGCGGCTGGCTTCAGATTCCATTTCCAGCACGGCAATGGCGTCCAGCATGGCTTCAACCTTCAAACGCATCGCGTCACGATCAGCCAGCAGACGCTCGACCTGAGCTTCGAGTCGTTCCTTTTCAACCAGCACGGAATTCAGATCGTGCCGGGCCAGTTCCAGCTCGCGTTCCAGTTCGTCCTTCTCCTGCTTATAGGTCTT
>CAYWDW010000315.1:0-6374 GCA_964457105.1 uncultured Heliobacteriaceae bacterium | reverse complement strand
AAGAGGCACCACAGTTACCTGGCTGGCAACTGCGGTGCCTTTCAAACAGGCGCCAGCCCCCCGTCACAGATGTTTTATCGGAAGGCTGACGCTGGCTGAGGACAACGCCACAAACTGGTTACGGCTTCTTGGGCGCCGCTTCCGGTTCCTTCTTCTTTGGCCGGGTCACGTTTTCGACCGTCGCCTCATTCTTCACCTCCCTGGCTCCGCATTTCTTTGCAATCCGCGAAGCCGCGCCCTTACTGCCCTGGTTTTTCGCCACTCCGCTGATGGTGGCCACGCCGCCACTGACTTTGACGCTCAGCTTCTGTTCTTTCAGGCTCGCGCCTTTGGCAAAGCTGTCCGTGATGCACTTCTGAATCTCATCATCCCCTTTCGGCGCTGCCGGAGCCGTGTTCGTCCCCGCGCTCTGAGCCGCCGCGCCTGCCGACAGAAAGGCGAGCAGGACCGGAATGGTGAGGGTGAAAATCAGTTTTTTCATGTGAGATTCCTCCTTCTGAGGGTTGAAAGCCGCGTCAGCAGACCAACTGCCGGGCGGGCTGAGTTTTGTTGCTTGTGTCGTGAAGAGCCGGAAGAACAGCGAATCCGGCTGGGAAAAGCGTTACTTCAGAGGCCCCTGGCTGCTTCCGTCAGACCAGCTTCGCAACCGCGACGCGCTGCACGGAAAGGCCCCCATACCTATGTGCTGATTTTGCGGAAAAGTTTCGCGGAAAAATTGAATAATCTGAAAAAAAATACCTGAGGGGATGAAAAGCGGGCGGATCAGGAGTCATTTCTGACCCGGTCGGCTTCACGGGCAGTAAATCGCTCAGTCGGATCTTCGGTAATGCTGCCGACAGGCATGACGTCGCGGTCACGTTTCAATTCATTGGTGTCCGGTGCCTGTTCCGGTTCACCCTGAGTCGCGGGCGCGGCTGCCGGAGCAGCCCAGGCCGGTTGCGCCTGCGGAAGCTGAGCCGCCTGCGCCGCCGTGAGCCGCGCATTGATTTCCTGCGCCACCTGATCCACCGGGTTTTCGGTCGGTTTAGCCGCAAAGAAAATGCCGTTGACCAGGTGCGCCACGCCCTTCGCCACCGGAATCAGCCCCAGCACCCACAACGCCTGAAAGACCGGAGCCAGGCCATAGATGGGCGCCCCGGCTTTGCTCAGGATGAACTGCTCCAGATTCCACAGCAGTCCTGACTGACCGGCGGTGTGAAGCAGGTAATAGAGCGCCCAGGCCATCGCGCCACCGCCGAAAATCGAAAGCGCCGCCTGCTGAAAACTCTGCTGGCGTGAACTGCCGCCCCTGACTTGTTTGATTTTAATCGGAATCGGGCTGGTCGAAACTTTGCGGCCTGCGGTCAGCGCGGCTGAAACGGCTTCGGTCGCGGCAGTCGCCCCGGCCTCAGCCGCCGTCTGCGCCGCCCCATTGCCCCAGTTCCAGTCACCCTTCTGCCAGTGCCGGTGCTTGTTCTTTTTGAATTACTGATGCACGTCCTCGAAGCTGGAGCGCAGGCTCTGCCCCAACTGGCGCAGGTCTTTTTTCAGCGTCTCGAAATCAACCGTGACCGTCTTGCCATCCATCGCGTCCAGAATGACGCCCAGATTCGTGCCGCACTGACGGCAGTACCGCTGCCCTTCGACAGCCTGGCTGGAACATTTGGGACAGTACATGATTTGAACCTCCGACTGAACAGCCATACGCCGCCCCAGGGTTGCGGGTTCAGGAAAACAACCGATGAGAAAAGGGCCAGAGGAAACCTATTTTCCCCTTTTCTTTTTCTTCGCCTCCGGCTTCAGATAGCCCGCTCTGACCACCGTTCTGATGTTGCCGCGCACGTTGAAATCCCCTTCAAGGCGGACCTCAAGCGGATCGCAGGCCGCGACGAAATCTTCGAGAATTTTATTGATGACGTGTTCGTGAAAGATTTTCACCTCACGGAACGAATTGATATAGAGCTTCAGCGACTTCAGTTCAATGCACCGCCGGTTCGGCACATACATCAGATTGATCGTCGCAAAATCGGGAAAGTCCGAGAACGGACAGATCGCCGTAAATTCCGGCATCGCAAAACTGATCTCAATCCGCTTGCCCGGATATTCATAGGCAAACGTGTCGAGCGGACAGAGGTTCATCTCCTCCGGCGGCGTCGAACGGATTTCGAGCTGTTGTTCAGGAGACACTTCCCTGAGCGCGGGCTGTACCTTTTGCGCCGACTGATTGCTGGCTTTACGGTCTGAATGTTTGTATTTCAAATTCATTCGATTATGACACTTGATACAAAGTCTGCTGCCGTGGCAGCAGAGGTAATCCAAAGCGATTCACCAGCGCTGATGGAATCGGCAGATTTTCCAGGGCGCGTGGTTCAACCTTGATTGCGCCAGAACCATAAGACTTCCCCACCAGAGCCAGATTTCTGACCGTATCAGGATGCTGAAGCACCTGCCACAGCTTTTCAATGAAAGCCGGTTCCTGGGATTCGGGATAAACACAAAGAAACCCTGTCAGCGGCATGACCCCTGCTTCATTGCGAATGAAGCGGACCTGACGACGGCCCAGATAAGCAAATAAAAAGGCCGGTGCCTGCCGCACTTCCATCTTGTACCAGGGACGCCGTTGCGCAATAAGTGGACGCTGAGCAAGCCCTGCCTGTGCGCCCTTCCGCAAATATTCGCGCACGGGATCAGAGAACAAATCCAGTTCCCGCCCATCCGGCGCAAACAGCAAAGTCGGGCGGCCAGACTTTGCCAGGCGGTCAAGCGTTTCCTGAGTAACAACCTCGCCCGGCACATCACGAGTGCGCCCGACCGCAGGCAGGAGCATTTTTCCAGGCAGTCTGAGTTCCAGCGCCTGCTGTCTGGTCAGGAAAAAAAACTCGTTTGCGCCAGTCGCAATCCCGCGCATCACTCTGGCAAAATCTGACAGAATCAGATGATCAGATGTGGACTCAGCCGGTGGGCGTGACAGACCGGAAGCTACGCCTTCCACTATTTCCCGGCGACAAATTTGCAGATCGCTGAAAGAACCTTCCCGGCAATCTCCGGCCAGCCAGTCTTTCAGTTCAGGCGTTTCTGCCCGAACACAATGGGACCAATAAAAAAGAGCCTTCGGTGTCGTCCGGCGAATCAGAAAGATAACCGGATTGGTATCCACTCCGGGAAACGGTGAGGCCCCCGGCGCAAAGGTCACGACTGCTTCCAGACAGTAATTCCTGACAACCCATTGCCACAGAATTCTGGCAAAGACGCCTTCACAGGTATCAGCGGGCATAATGAAAGCCAGCCGTCCCCCCGGTGCCAGCAGACTCAGTGCGCGCAGCAGAAAGTAAATGTGCAGGCCCGCCCGCCCGTCCAGACTTTTCCCGATCAATTCTACTGACAGTTTTTTCAGTTCTGCCTTGACTGTCTGTGGCAGGCGATGGTGACGAATGTAAGGCGGATTGCCTGCAATCGCCGGATACTGTGCCGATGGCGGCTGTAAGACAAAATCTCTGATTTCAACCCCGGCCAGGGTTTCAAAGGGAAGCCCTCCGGCCAGTGCCTGTTGCAGAACCTGCGAATCAATCTCTGTGCCCAGCAGTTCAGGCTGCCGTCCCTGCTCCTGCCCAACTGCCCTGGCCGCCTGAAAAAACGCCCCCGCGCCCACTGCCGGATCAAAGAGGCTTTCACTGCCACCAGCCAGACACCACGCAACCATGGCTTCGGCTACCCAGGCAGGTGTCCAGAACTGCCCTTTCTCGCGCAAGGCTTCTCGCGCCAGTCCCGATGATGGAAGTTTCTGCCGTGCCAGTCGGATCGTCATATTCTGTGGTTGCTCACTGCTGCTTCAAGCACCCGTAAGGCCTGCTCATTCAGAGCAAGGCTGCCGCCATCAAATTTCACGTAGGGAAGAACGTGACCGTTTTTATCAATGATGCTCGCTGCCATCAGCGCAGGTTGTTCCCGTGCTTCACCGAGTTCATAGGCATAGTGGTAATAAACGTTGTAAGTAACCTTAGTGGTCGTCTGCCCGCCGGGAGCCTGAAAAATCTGTTCTCTGGGTTCAATCAGTCCTTCGATAATCAGCCTTTCCGCTTCGTTCAGCGCAATGCCGAAAGCCAGATCATAAAATACATGCCAGATATGCACAGGAATGCCCTGCTGTTGCTGCCAGGCTTTCAACGATTCACGATCCTCATCCTTGAGAATAACCGTCGGCAGCACCGCGCCTTTTTTCAGTCCCGCTCTGCCCCCCAGCCTCTTCATTGGCTTCAACGGCTGTCCGTAGGCTGGCATTTTTCTGGCGACCCAGAGACTATTCTCACACTCAACGGCGAGGAAGGCTTTTGCCAGCAGAGCCTGAAGCAGGAGATTGGTTTCAGGGGTGAAGGGTAATTCCGTTACGGCCTTCTCAAACTCATCAGTGGCGACACCATTTGCCGCCGCAATTTCAAAGACAAGATCATCAACCGACTCTTTGTCAGCTTTGCTGAAAAGAAGCAGGTCAGGTCGTTTTATCTTTCCCAGTCCAGCCGCTTCCAGGCGCAGAAAGTAAAGCTCGACCTCGCGTGGGTCCTCGTCAGGCGCAACTCCACTCGGTCCGTAAGGCAGCGCATAAAACTTTCCCGTTCGATTGACAGCGTCTTTCAGCCGTAACTCGCTCCAGGCTCCCTGTGACCAGCGCATCAGGAAATCACTGCCGCGCAACTGACGCGGATTTAACCAGTGATCAGCCCAGGGAATAAACAACTCCTCGCGTAACCCGGGTTCCACTTCTTCTTCGAGAACACCAAACAATCCATCAAAAAGATCCATTGCCTTCCTTTATTGACAGGACCTCGGATCACTTCATTTAACGAGAGCTGTGCCCCGGCTATGCCTGCAACTCCTCAACGATCTCTTGCGCAATCCGGCGCGCTTCATCCAGTTTGTCGGGCGCGAGCGAAATGGCGGCGACGACGGCGTGACCGCCGCCACCGTAACGTTCGCAGATTTTCGCCAGGTCGTGCGTGCGCGGGCGCGGCGCCCAGGGGTTTGAGCCAACCGAAATCTTCGCGCGAAAGGCCGACTGGCTGACGCTGACGCTGTAAACGCTCTCAGGATGCAGGTAGTACGGAATGAATTTGCTGTAGCCTTCCATGTCGTGGCCGACCACATCAAAAAAAACTACCGGCCCGCGCATCCGGGCGGCGGCGCGGATGATTTCCATTGAACGCAGGTGACGGTCGCGGAGCGGCGCGATTCTTGCGGCCACGTAAGCGGCGGCGGCGACCTCGCTCAGCGGGCGCTGCTGCAAATCCTGAATGATGCACTGCGCGAGGTTTGGGTCGCGTTCGTTTTCGATGACGAGCGCCAGCTTCAGCGCGGGCGCTTTCATTTCAACCGGCTCGGCGGCGTTTTCATAAAACGCACCGTCAATCTTGTTGGCCCACTCGATCAGTTCGCTGAGCGGCGCGGTGTCAAAACCGAACTGCTGCTGCGTCACCGTCGCAATGAATTTCGCGCAGGATTTGAAACTTGCATCCACGAACTTTCTGCCGCTCGTGTCGGCCTTGAAATGGGCTTCATCTTCCGGCGTCAGAAAGGCGCTCTGATGATGATCGAACCACCACGTCAGCTTTGGCGACGGGCTGTATTTGAAATCCACGACGGCGTTTTCATCACCGTCAAAGTCCCGGTCATCAAACAGCGCACCGGCGCGGTGCATCATCGGCTGAAAGGACTGTTCCCAGTCCGGGTGAATCTTCCTGCGGTAAAACCGCCCGAAAACGGCGGCGGATGAGACTCCGTCAAAACAATTCCCGTGATAACAGATTTTGATTTTCATGCTGGTCTGTGTGTGGGCTGTTGAGCTTCAGGAAGTATGCGCCAGCTTAAGCTCTCAGCCAGTGTGATGCAAGCGGGCCGGTGTTGGATTGAACCTGCCGCGCGTCTGGCGTATGCTGCCGCGCACGCTCTTCAATGGCGGAACGCCACGCCATTACTCAGCCCTGTCGTGCCGAACCTGCTTTACCCCGATCAGAGGTCAAAATCATGATGCGCCGTCACTCGTTCATCACTCTTTCATCCTTCCTGATGCTGTGTTTCGCTCTGCTGCCGGTCAGCGCGCAAAACACCGACGCCGAAACCCGCACAGCGCAATGGGACAGCTACGCGCCCGCACCGGGCCGATTCGTCCGACAGGTGGATAAAACCGGCGGCTGGTCGCTGTGGCGTCCGGCTGACTGGAACGAAAGCAGACCTGAAAACAATCTGTTTGCGCTCACTGCGCCCGATCAGCAAGCCTCTGTCTCAATCGGCGCAGACAAAGTTCCCGAAGGATACGGCATTGCCGGTTATGTCAGCTCCTTTCTGCGCCAGCTTCGGCAACAGCGCGTCAATCCCGAAACGGTGAAGGTGCGCCGCGTCTGGCC
>CAYWDW010000314.1:0-6382 GCA_964457105.1 uncultured Heliobacteriaceae bacterium | reverse complement strand
AGCTTTCGCGCGATTGACGGCCTCATCACCAACTTTCATCTGCCACAATCCTCGCGCCGGGAATTGGCGGCTGATTTGTCCGCGTCGCGTCGCGTCGGTTGAACTTTGAGCCGTTGTAGCGAGGATTTCAACCGTCGCGACGCGACGCGGACCTCCTCTGCTCACGTTCCCAGCTCTGAAGGACTGGACTAAAGTCACCCGCCGCTAACGCGGCGAAGAGCGGAGATTTTCTGTAAAAACAAAAGTGTCCTGACATCAGGACCGTCATGTACAGCGAACTGACCGGTCGCCGGATTTTTTTTGCAGGCTTTACTGTTCGTCCGGCCCGACAATGCGGCGCAGCGCAAAGCGGGCGAAGTTTGAGCCGCGCCCGAAATTATTCTCAGCGCCGGTGCGGGCGGGCAGTGACGGCAATGTTGCCGACTCGCCGTTTGCGAGTTCTGCCGGAGCGCCGTTGAGTTTGGTGACGGTGAGCGCATAGGCACCGGCCCGGTTCGGCTCAAAGGGCGTGGCGATAATGATGTAGACACCGGCTTCGGGTAACGTCTGCGTAATCTGCGCATTGGTTCCACCGGCTCCGTTGTCGTCGTATTGCAGCCGGTCGCCGCTGCGTTTGTTCAGAAACAGGGCGGCATCAAAGGCGGTTGAGGTCATCGTGATCCGAACGCTATCGCCCTGCGCGCCCTGAAACCAGTAAGCATCCAGGTAATCACTGGCTGAAGTCTGAATGTCGGTGGTGTTGAAGGCGGCGTTGATCGCATTCGCGGAATAACCGATTGGCGTGACGACTCCGGTTCTGAAATTCAGCGTGTAATCGCCAACGCCGTTGGGGTTGACATCGGCGGTGGTGGCGAAGATCAGATAATCCGAAGCCTGGGTCAGCAGGGTCAGCAGCAGCGCGTTGTTGTTTTCACCCCGGCCATTGCCGAGGCCGCCGAACTGATCGTCAGATGCGATGTAAGTCAGCGTGCCGCCGGATTCAATCTTGTAAAGCAGAATCGTCGCATCCGCCTGGCTTGAGCGCATATCGAGCAGCACCGAAGTGTTGGCTGTGGCCGTGAAGCGGTAAGCGTCAAAGAAATATGACCCGGTGCTGCCAGCCGGACCTTTCTGAACCTGATCGGTAATGGTCAGCGACCCGTTGACAGTCTGCCCCGCCGCAATCGCCTGCGTTGACACAATCGGAATCACCCCGCCGATTTTGATCGTCACCGGGTTGGCCGCAACGCCGCCGGCGGTCAGTTGCACAATCACTGAACCGAAGCCCACCAGTCTTGGCGGAATGGTCACGTTGATCTGATCGAGTCCGGCAAAACCGCCCTGCGGCCCGGCATAACTCACTTCGCACGGCACCCCCTGAATCGTGACCTGCACTGATTCCGCAACGCCGTTGCCATCGTTCGGACTGGCCGCCGGCGTGGTGCGAATGCCGGTGGCATACAGCACCAGATAATTGGGCCGCGTCCTGATGCCGGCATCCACATCGCGCGGCGAGCCGTCAGGATTGGCGACCGGCTGATAAGTCACCCCGTCAAAAGTCGTGAGCGCCGCCGCCGTGCCCTTGCCATCCGAGAGCGCCGAAAAGATGCCCGGCGCGGCCTGCGCGATGGTGAACGTGCCGCTTTGCGTCGAGCCATCAGAACCAGTCACCGTGATGCTGCCAGCGCCTGCCGCCACCGTCGCCGGCAGCAGAAAGTTGATCTGCGTTTTGCCCGCAAAAAACAACCCGGCAGCGACCCCGTTGACGGTGACTGAGACGCCGCCAAGCGTCGTCGGCAGCGGTGTTGACGAGGCCGTGTAGTTCTGATCGTTCTGCGTTTTGAACGTGCCGAAAGCGACTGCAATTGAACCGGGCGTGACTTTCAGATCGGTGGCATAACTTGCGGCATTGACGACCGTCACCTGAGCCTGCGCTGACACGACCATCACCAGCAACGCCAGGGCCTGCAGCGCTGCCGCGAAAAAGAGAAAGCAACGAACCTTGCGAAACAAAAAACTCATGACAACCTCCGGCCTGTTTTATGCGAATTTACAGGAAGTCAGACAACACAGGGGCGCTGATGATTACCAGCATTCAGGGTAAAGCGCATCCAGCGCGACGTTCGCCGCCGAATCAACCATCTGCTGCGCTTTCCAGTGAGTGCGCCACCAGCCCGATTTCAGCGATTCGTCATCCTGCGGTGAATAGGTGACGACAGTCACGATGCCTGCCCGCTTGAAATAACGTGCGGCCAGCCGGGCAGTGGCGCGACTGTCTGAAGGTCTGACGACCAGCGTGGCCGTGCGCCAGCCATTGCGGCTGACCAGTTCGACCAGGCGCGGCATGGTTTGCGCGGGACAGGCCGCAATCGGCTGATGCAGCGTCAGCACGTCCTGTGGCGGCACGCCAAGTTCAATCAGATGCTGCCGGGCGTAATCAGCCGGGTAGACTTCCCACGAAATCTGCGAACTGACACAGAGGATGCGGCCTGCGACTTTCTGCCGGTAAAGTGCGGCAACATAAAAATCGGCGTCAGAGTGCGGTGAGATTGCCAGGTGAATGATGACATCAGAAGCCATCGTACGCGGTTCACTGATCAGCAGACCGGGCAGCGAAAAGAAACTGACGAGCGCAAGCAACGGCAGCAGCAGCAGCGCGAGCGCCAGGCGACGCATCCTGGAACGTGTCACTTCAGGCCTCCCGCGAGCGTGTTGCCCCAGGCGATGAATTCACGCACCGTCAGCCAGCCGTCACTGCGCCGCGTCCACCACCTTTCGGGATGCCACATGGCGCGTTCAGGCGGAATCGGCGCTGAATAAAATTTCAGTTCCGGCGCGGCCCGCTCAATCGTGTGCATCGCCCGCCGCGAATGAAACGGATCGGTCACGATAATGGCCGACCGCCAGCCCTGCCCTTTCATCAGCGCGACAATTCCGGCAGCCTCGACCCGCGTGTTCCAGGCGTCATTGACCACCAGCACATCGGCCTCAGGCACGCCCAGGCTGAGCAGGTAACGCCGTGCGGCTGCGCCCGTCTGAATCCCCCAGGCATATGAAACTCCACCCACAATGATTTTGCGGGCCAGCCCGCGCCGGTACAGTTCAGCCGCTTCACGTTCACGCCAGCAGCGCGGATCACCGCTCAACGCCACGACCACATCACCGGGTTGCAGCGCATCAGTCCGAATCAGGCCGCGGGCCGCCAATGTCAGCAGCGGCGGCAGCAGCAGCCAGAGCAGCACCAGCAGCGCCGCCAGAAACAGCAGGCACCGCCAGCGTGCCGGGTTATGACTGCGCTCGTTCTGACTCGGAGTAATATTTCGAGTAGTAGCGGTGATAATAGTAATACTCGTAACCTTCGCGCCGCAGATTGAGGTTGTTGAGGACCACGCCAAAGATTCTGGCGCCGACCGAAGCGAGTTCGTGCTGCGCGCGACGCACCGTTTCACGCGGGGTTTTGCCACCGTGAATCAGCAGGATGGCACCATCGGCCATGCCGGACAGAATCAGCGGATCGGTCACGTTCACAATCGGCGGCGAGTCAATCAAAACGTGGTCATAACAATCGGCAAAGAGCCGCAGCAGCTTGCGCATATGCTCGGAGCCGAGCAACTCCGCCGGGTTGGGCGGAATCGGCCCGGCAGTCACCACCGATAAATTGGACATCGGCATCCCCTGCACCACATCAAGCTGGTGAATCAGATCGTCAATGCTGATGCTGCGCGACAGGTAAGAGGTCAGCCCGGTCTGATTGCTGAGTCCGAGTTTTTTGTGCAGACTCGGACGCCGCAGGTCGCAATCCACAACCAGCACTGACGCGCCATTCTGCGCCAGCGAAATGGCCGTATTGATGACGGTCGTTGATTTGCCTTCGCCCGGCTGTGAGCTGGTAAAAAGAATCGTTTTGGGCGGCTGACCGGCAGACGACATCAGAATCGAAGTCCGCAGCACGCGATAGGCTTCAGCGCCCGATGAACGCGGATCAAGCGCGGCCAGCGTATTGAAGCCACCCGGCGAGAGCGCAACATTGGTGTCGTATTGATCGCTCCCGCTGCCGTTTCGCGGCGTGCCGAGCAGCCGGGTCTTGCGCACCGTCGCCACCGGAGCAAGGACCGGAATCAGCGCCAGGGTGGGCAGGTGCACCAGCCGTTCCACGTCTTCAGGCGTCTTGACGGTGTTGTCCAGAAATTCAATCAGCAGGGCCAGCCCCGCGCCCGCCACCAGGCTCATGAACAGTCCAATCAGAATGGCGCGCAGGCGGTTCGGCCCGACCGGAGCGCCCGGCAGGCGCGCGTGATCGAGAATCTGAATGTTGGAAGTGCTGAAGGTCGAATCAGCCTTGGCGATGCTGGCCTGATTGGTCTTTTGCAGAAAGTCGTTGTAAAGCGTCTTGGTGATCTGCGCCTGCTGATCGAGGATGTTGTATTGAATGGTCGCCTGATTCTGGCGCGAAGCTTCGAGCTTGGCCTTGTCGAGCGCTTCGGTCAGCGATTTTTCTTCACGGATGGCGCGTTCGTAATCGGCCTTCAGTTTCTCTTTCAGAATCTCGCGGCTTTCACCGATCTGTTTTTCAATTGAAGCGATCTGCTGCCGCACGGCCACGAGGGCCGGATTGGTCGAGCCGAATTTGACGCTCAACTGCGCTTCCTGCACCGTCAGTTCGCTGAGTTTCTGCTGCAACGCCGACACTTTGGTATCGGCAAACGCTTCGGGCAGTTTGTCGGCGCGCCCGTTTTTGACCTCTTCGTAAAGCGACGCCTTGAGAATCCGTTCCACCTCAGCTTTGGTTGCCTGCGAATGCAGGTCGGCCAGCTTGCCCGCGGTCAGGTCGCCGCCCTTTTCGCCGCCGGTCGAAAAGATGTTGTGTTCGCGGCTGTAAGTCACCAGCGCCTGCTCGGCCTCTTCCATCCGGGCTTTCAGATCGCGGGTCGTTCGGTCGAGCCAGTCCGAGGTGTTTCTGAAGCTCTCGCTTTTGACTTCGCTGTTGCGGTCGATGAAATCCTGGGCGATGGTTTCGGTCACTTCAACCGCGATGGCCGGGTCGGTGTGTGTGAAAGAGACGCTGAGGATGCGCGTCCCCGGCACCTGCTCAACTGTCAGATTGCGGCTCAGCACGCCGACCATCGGAGCCAGCCGGGCGCTGTCTTCAGGCAGGATCACGGGCCGCCCGCTCGCTTTTTTGACGCTCGCGTTGACCGGCGGCACCGGAGTCTGCGCGGGTTTCGGGCGGCCTGGTCTGAAGCGATCAGCAATCGTGGTGACGGCTTCCCAGCCCGATTTCATCTGATCAATTTCAAGAAAGCGGGGCCGCTGATCCAGCTTCAGCCGGGCCGCCGTTGATTCCAGCACCGAATAACTTTGCAGCACCTGAATGTGCGTGTTGATCGAATCGCTGTCGCCCGAAGGCAGCAGGATCGCGCCGTCCTTGATGAGCGCCGTGTTCTGCCGACCGACTTCAATCGTCGTCGCAGCGCGATAAAGCGATTTCGTGCGGTAAGCCTGAATGGTGACGAGGCCGGTCACGATGACGGTCAGCACCAGAATCAGCCACTTGTGCTTGCGAATCTTGCGCCAGTATTCGCGCAGATCAATGTGTTCCTCGCGCTCGTAAAACCCGGTGCTGAGGCTGCGCTCACCGGGCGCACCAACGGCGGGCTGAAGCTGATTGTTCAGGGGGACAAGACTTCTGTCATTCAGGTCAGGCATTACAAACTCCAGCGGGGGACCAGCGGCTTTCGACCAGACGAAAGCGATCTGACGCTCAACAGATGAAACTTTCACCTGTCATGACTTCAACTCTGACGGGGGGCTTAACGAAACACGACAGCGCGTTGCACGGCGGCCATGCCGAGCGCTGAAAGCAGCGTGCCGCCGACCGATTTGCTTTTTGAATTCGGGACGATAATCACATCATTGGCCTGAATGATCAGATCATCCTGCTTCCCGTTCTGCACCGCCGCGACATCCACCCTGATCTCCTTGCGCTGTCCGGTGGCCGGGTCTTCGCGGAAGATTACGCCGCGATTGAGCGCCGCCTTGAAACTCGTCCCTTCAGCCATCGCCAGCGCCTGGCGCAGCGTGGTGCGATCCTTCAGCACAAACGAGCCGGGCTTGCGCACTTCGCCGCCGACAAAAAAGACGCCGGCGGGCGGAATGTTGATGATGTCACCCGGCGAGATCAGGACGTTCTGCTCGAAATTCCCGTTGAGCAGCCCGCTGATATTCGCCCGCAGAAAATCGTAATGTTCTTCCATCTCGGCATCAGCGCCGCCGACGGCAGAGGTTTCCGCGCCGCTCGCGGCAGTGGCACCCTGCGCCTGCGTTTGGGCCTGCGGCTTTTTGGTCTCGCGGATAATGAAAGCTGTGGAACCGTGATTTTCAGCCAGCCCGCCGGCCAGGATGA
>CAYWDW010000313.1:0-6384 GCA_964457105.1 uncultured Heliobacteriaceae bacterium | reverse complement strand
GCGCGTTCGGTGTTGTAGCCCGGCCCCATCTACTGCGCGCGTTGCAGACCGCGCATGACCAGACCGGCGGCGACCAGAATCACGAGCGAAAGCGCGATTTGCGCGACGATCAAGCCGCTGCGCAACCGCGACCGCCAATAACCGCCGCCCCCTGCCGCGTCTTTCAACGCCGGAACGAGCGCAGGCCGCGACGTTTGCCACGCAGGCGCGAGACCGAACAACAAGCCCGTCGCCAGCGAAGCCGCCAGCGCAAAGACCAGCACACGCCAGTCAACGTACAACTTCAGTTCAATCGGAAAGGCCGTGGGCAACTTGATCGCCGCGAATAAATCCACCAACCAGACCGCGAGCAGCACGCCGAGCAATCCGCCCGCGAGCGATAGCAACACACTCTCGGTCAGCAACTGCCGCACGATGCGCCCGCGCGTCGCGCCCAATGACAAGCGCACGGCGATCTCTTTGCGCCGCGTCGCCGCACGCGCCAGCAACAAGCCCGCGAGATTCGTACACGCCACCAGCAAGACCAGTGCGACCGCCGCCAGCAACACGATGCTGAATCCGATCACCGCGCCGCGTAGTTGCGGCAGCACCAATCCCGGCGGTTGCAAACTGAGCGTCATTCCGCCGACCTCGTTGGGAAACTCGCGTCCGAGTTGCGCGACGACGGAGTTCAACGAAGCCTGCGCTTGCGCCGGTGTGACGCCCGATTTCAAACGGCCTGTGACAAACCATTGCCCGCTGCCGCGCTGGTTGAGCGAGCCGCCATTGCCCGGCTCGATCCAATCCTGCATCTGGCTCGGCACGAAGAGTTCCGGCTTGAAGAGCAACTCCGTGCCGGTGAAACCTTCCGGCGCGACGCCGATGATCGTGAAGCGGCGTCCATTGAGCAGAATCGTCTGCCCGACGACGTTCGGATCGGCGGCAAAGCGTCGTTGCCAATAGCCGTAGCCCAACACGGCAATCGGTGACGTGAGTGGCGCACGGTCTTCCTCCGCCGTAAACACGCGCCCCACGACAGCGTTGACGCCCAACAGACTGAAATAATTTCCGGTCACCAAAAAGCCCCAGACGCGCTCGTTGTCATTCGCCTGCCCGCCCTCGCGGCTTAAGCCGATGGGCGCGGGACGATGCGCCGCCAGGCCGCTCAACACGTCGTTGCGGTCGCGCACGTCCCGATAGGTCGGATAAGAGAACGTAGCCATCTCGCCATTCGCGCCCGACAGATTGACGGTCACGACTTGCTGCGGCTCCGCCACCGGCAGCGGGCGCAACAGAATCGTATTGATCAAACTGAAAATCGCCGTGTTCGCGCCGATGCCCAACGCAAGCGTCAGCACGGCAATCAAGGTGAAGCCCGGCTGCTTCCTCAACATTCGCGCGCCGTAGCGCAGGTCTTGCCAGAGGGTTTGCATAATTTTCTCCGCTTGCTCTCTTATTCGAAGAGTCTGGTGATTTCAGAAATGTTTGTGGCTTGCGCCAATTGGCGAAACGGACGACCTTGTTGATCGCACGCTTCTCGCAGCCCTGGAAAGCGTTGCAGAAAGCGTGTCACCCACCGCACGTCGCCGAGTTCGATGGCGTATGCCAAGTCGGTCAGCTCAATGCCCAGATAACCGCCCGCTTCGCGCAAATACTCAATCGCCCAACCGGCGGGCGTCGCGCCGAATTGGCTGTCGCGGCTATTGATGTCAGCGCCGCGTTCCAACAATAACTGCACGATCTGGCGATGTCCGTGGAACGCCGCATAATGCAGCGGCGTCGCGCCAGTCTCATCCTGTTGCCGCGCCAGTTCACCGTCGGCATCGAGCAGGGCGCGCACGCTTTCCAGGTCATTGCGCTCAACTGCCGCACTCAAATTCGTTAGTTGGTTCATTGCCTACCTCACGCATGGAATTATTCAGATCGCAAAGCAATCATCGGATCCACCTTCGTCGCGCGCCGCGCCGGCAGCCAGCAGGCCAGCAGCGCCACAAGCAACAGCAACAGCACAATGACAGCAAAGATCAGCGGGTCGGTCGGGCTGACGTTGAACAGCAACGCTTTCATCAGGCGTGTCAGCGCCAACGCCGCGCTCAGGCCAAGCGCGATGCCGATTCCTGCCACCAGCAGACCTTGCCCCAATATCAGCCGCAGCACGTCGCGCGGTTGTGCGCCCAGCGCCATCCGAAGGCCGATCTCCTGCGTGCGCCGCGCCACGTCATAAGCCATCACACCGTACAAGCCAATGCACACCAGCACGAGCGCCAGCAGGCCGAAGAGGCTCGACAGCCGGGCGATGAGGCGTTCCTGCGTGAGCGAAACCTCCAGTTGCGCGGCCAGGGTTTCGACTTCAAAGCGCGGCATCCCTGGGTCAAGCGCCCGCGCCTCGCGCTGCATCGCGGCGGCCAGCGGCGCGGTTTCGCCTGTCGTCCGCGCCACCAATGTCATCTGCCCCATGCCGGTATCGAGTTGCGTGAAGGGCACGTAAAACATCGGGCGGCTCTCCTCGCGCAGGCTGATGTATTTGGCGTCTTTGACCACGCCGATGATTTCCCAGCAACACCAGCGCGTCGGATAGACCTGACCAAACCGCCGCCCGATGGGGTTCGCGCGTCCGAAAAGAAGGCGCGCCAGACTTTCGTTGATGACAACTACGTCCTGTGCGCCCTTCTTATCCTGCGGGCCGAAGTCACGGCCCGTCATCAGCGGAATGCCGAGCGTGGCAAAGGAGTTTGGATAGACCTGCATAAAATTGACCGGCGTCTCGGCTTCCGGCTGTAGCGGTTGCCCTTCCACAAAAAGCTGTCGCAAGGTTCTTGATCGCTGTTCCGGGTTTTCGCCTTCCACGAGCCATTCGCTCCGGCTGATGGGGCTGTAGCCAACCAGACTCGCCCGCTGCACGCCAGGCATTGCTTTCACGCGCCGCAACAGTTCGTCATAGAAGACCGTGAGGCGGGGAAAAACGTCTGGCCTGGTTTTGAGGTCGCTCCCAACAGGTTCGAGCTTCAGCGCCAGCACGTTCTCGCGCGCGTAGCCAGTCTCCACCTGCCGCAACTTTTGCAGGCTCCGCACCAACAGCCCGGCTCCGACCAGCAACAGCAACGAGAGCGCGACCTGCGCGATGACGAAGACGCGACCGAAGCTCAACGCGCCGCGACCGCTCCGTCCCGGCGCGTCCTGTTTGAGCGCGGATTGCACTTCCACGCGCGTCGCCACAAACGCCGGCGTCAGGCCAAACAGCACGCTGGTCAGCACGGTCATTCCCGCCGTAAAGCCGAGCAGGCGCAGGTCGGGATTGAGGTTGAGCGAAAGCGGGATTTCCCGTTGCGACAACAGCGGCAGCAACAACTGTGTCCCCCACCAGGCCAGCAGCAATCCGAGCAAACTGCCGAGACAGGCCAGCAGCAGGCTTTCGGTGAATAGTTGCCGCGCCAGACGCAGCCGACCTGCGCCGAGCGCCAGCCGGACGGCCATCTCTTTGCGCCGCGCCACGCCACGCGCCAGCAACAGCCCCGCCACATTGGCGCACGCGATCAGCAGCACCAGCGCCACCACGCACGTCAGGACAAACAACGGTTGTGAGAACTGCCGCCGCAGGTCAGACACGCCCTGACTGCCGGAAGAGACCAGGAGCCGCGCATCGGTCTGATACCAATTGGCCTCGTTGACTCCTTTTTCATGACCGGCATAGCGTGCAACCAGGTCGGCGACATATTGCTGATAAAGCAATCCGAGACTGGCTTGCGCCTGCGCCATCGTCACCCCGGGCCGCAGCCTCCCCACCAGGCGAAACCGTTCCCAATCCTCTTCGGCAAATGACTGGCTCCCCGGCATCACTTGCTGCTGCATGGCGAGCGGCGCGGAAATGTCCATGACGCTGCCGACTTCGAGACCGAAGAATTCCTCCCGACTCACGCCGATGACGGTGAATGGATGACCACCGAGATGAATCGTTTTGCCGATCACACTCGGATCGGCTCCGAAACGCCGCTGCCAATAGTTGTGGCTGATGACGCAAACCGGATGTGCGCCCGGCTTCAGGTCATCCTCCGGCGCGAGCATCCGCCCCAACAGCGCGCCCGCGCCCAACACCTGATAATAGCTCCCAGTCACGAGTTGCCCGTTGAGCGCCGGTTCCGGCTGCCCGTCTACATTTACGGTCAGGCGCAGCGGGTAGTACGCCAACACGCCCGCCAGCGTCTGGTCGTGATTACGGATTTGCTCGTAGTTGCTGTACGAGAAGCTGTCGCTCTGCTTGCCGGAGTTGGTGTGACTGAGCAGGACGAGTTGCTCCGGGTCTTTGACCGGCAGACTTTTCAGCAAGACCGCATCCACCACACTGAAAATCGCCGTATTCGCGCCGATGCCCAATGCCAGTGTCAGCACCGCAATCAACGTGAAGCCGGATTGCTTCAACAACATTCGCGCGCCGAAGCGCAGGTCCTGCCACAGGGTTTGCATAAGGTCTCCTTGTCGCAATCGAATCATTCACTGCGTAGCGCAATCATCGGATCAACCTTCGTCGCCCGCCGCGCCGGCAGCCAGCAGGCCAGCAGCGCCACGACCGTTAGCAATAACACGATGCCCGCGAAGGTCAGCGGATCAGTCGCGCTGACGCCGTACAGCAGGCTGCCCAGCCAGCGTGTCAGGACCAGCGCGCCTGCCAGACCCAGCGCCAAACCAATCGTCACCAGCCGCAGGCCTTGTCCCAACACCAGCCGCAACACTGCGCCCGGCGAAGCGCCCAGCGCCAGCCGCACGCCGATTTCAGGTGTGCGCTGCGTCACGGCGTAAGCCATCACGCCGTACAATCCCAGCGCCGTCAGCAACAACGCCAGCCCCGCGAACAGTCCCAGCAACAGGCTGTTGAAGCGCGGTTGCGCCAGCGTGTCGGACAGATATGCGTCGAGCGCCTTTTCGTTGCTGACCGGCACGTTGGCATCCAGCCGCGCGACTGTCGCGCGCGCCGCCGCCGCCAATTGAGCCAAATCGCTCGCGCTGCGCAAGACCAGCGTGAATGAGCCGTAGGCCGGGACTTGCGCCGGATTCAAATATGCTTCGGACACCGGCGGCAGATGGGGGCTTTGCGAGCGCGTGTCGCTGACGACGCCGATGATTTCGCGCCAGGTAATGGACGCTTCATCGAAGCCGGTACTCAGCTTGATGCGTTTGCCCAGCGGGTCTTCGTTGGGGAAATACTGGCGCGCGAGGGCTTCATTGATGAGGACGACGGGTTTGGCGCGCAAGCCATCGCGCGCGTCGAATTCGCGGCCACGCACGATGCGCACGCCCAGCGCATTGAAATAGCCCGCGCCGGTGAACATGAAGCGCGTGTTGTGTGGATATTCGCGGCCCGAACTGTCGGCGCGATTTTCAATTGCCAGACCGACGCCGTAATTGCTGCCGCTGAACGGCACGGGGTTGACCGTGCTGGCCGCCGTGACGCCGGGCAGCGCGCTCACGCTCGCCAGCACGCGGTCGTGAAAGCCGGTGATCTGTTCAGGCTGTGTGTAAATCGCATTCGGCAACCCGACGCGCAGCGTCAGCGCCTGTTGCGGATTGAAACCCGGATTGACGCGCATCAGCCGCGCGAAACTTTGCAGCAACAAACCCGCGCCCGCCAGCAACACGACGGCCAGCGCGACTTCGGCCACGACCAGCGCGTTGCGCGCCGTTGCGCGTCCGCCCGCCGCCGTGCGCGCGCTTTCTTTCAGCGCCGTTTGCACATCCATGCGCGCCGCCTGCCAGGCCGGCAGCAGGCCCATCACAACGCCGGTCAATGCCACCGCCGCCAGCGTGAACAGCAACACGCGACCATCCAACCCCGCTTCGGCAATGCGCGGCACTTCGGCGGGCGAAAGCGCGATCAGCGCGGCTGTTCCGAAACTCGCCAGCAACACGCCTGCCGCGCCGCCCAAGCCAGCGAGCAGCAGACTTTCGGTCAGCAATTGGCGCAACACGCGCCAGCGTCCCGCGCCCAGCGCCACGCGCACGGCCAGTTCGCGCCGCCGGTTCAGCGCGCGCGCCAGCATCAGATTCGCCACGTTGGCGCAGGCGATCAGCAACACGCAGCCCACGGCGGCGAAAATCACCCACAACGCCCGGCTGACATCGCCCGTCAGGTTTTGCAGCAAGGGCTGCACGCGCGCGCTGAAATCGTGGTTGTCATCGGGAAATTGTTTTTCCAGACGCGCGGCGATGGCGACGAGTTGCGTTTCGGCTTGCACGGCGCTCTGGCCGGGCTTCAACAATCCGACGGCTCGCAGGTAATGATTGCCGCGTTGCGCGCTGGGCGGCTCAGCGCCCTGCGCGTCCACGGCGTAATTGACCCAGACCTCGACCGGCTCTTCCTGCAACGGACATTGAAAGCCCTGCGGCATCACGCCGACGACGGTGTAACTGGCA
>CAYWDW010000312.1:0-6394 GCA_964457105.1 uncultured Heliobacteriaceae bacterium | reverse complement strand
GCCGTCGAAATGATGAAGGAAGAGATGGATTACCTGGGCCAGGTCAGGATCAAGGATGTGACCGGCGCACAGCGCGAAATAGTCGAGGTGGTGCGCGAACTTGACGAGCAGGGCGTCATCAGCCTCGGCGGCGGCGGTGGAGAGGATGCCTATGTCAGCTAAGCTCTTCAAGGATGCGGGCGCACGCGACTTTGCGCCGTTCATCATCCCGGCCACGATCACGCAGGAAGCTGTGCCTGAACTGCTGCCCGTCGCGCCTGCCGCGCCGGGTGACTTTGACGACGCGCCGCCGGGGCACGAGTCGGAAGCGGCCCTGCGCGAAGCGGCGGAAGAAGCTTTGCAGATTGTCGAAGCCGCACACGCTGACGCCGCCCGCATTGTGGCGCAGGCGCAGGCGCGCGCGCTTGACATCGAACGCGAAGCCCGCGAGCGCGGCCTCGCCGAAGCCCGCGCCACACATCAGGCCGAAGTCAGTCAGGCCGTCAGTGAATGGCGCGACCGCCTGACCACGACCATTGAAGAAATTGCCGGGTTGCGCGCGGTCGTCGCGGCTCAGGCCGAACATGATCTGGTGCGCCTCGCGCTTGAAATTGCGCGCAAGGTGATTCGCCGCGAAGTCGCAACCGACCCGGACATTGTGATCGCGCTCGCCCGCATTGCGCTTGAACGCCTGCCGTCGCGCGTGGCCGCCAAAGTCAGAATCAGCCCGGAAGAATTTGAATACGTCACAGCGAACAGCCGGCAACTCGGCCCTGACAGCACGCTTGAACTGAGCGCCGATTTCGCCATCAAACGCGGCGGCTGCGTCGTGCAGGGCGAAAGCGGCACCATTGACGCCCGCATCGAAGAGCAGCTTGCCGTCATCGAACGCGGCCTGCTGGCGGGGTGAGCATAAAAATCAGAAGCAGAGAGATGACGGAACAAACGGAAATAACGGAACAGACGAAAGCATCTCACAGGACGCAGGGTGGTCTTCTTTCACTTACTGTCCGTGTGTTCCGTCATCTCTCTGTCGGCCTTCATCAGATGAGCTGAACCATGTCAGGACTGTCTGCGAAATTACAACTTCACGATGACGCGGCTGAAGGGGCGATGTTTACGGCGTATCTGAAACGGCTGGCCGAGCTTGATCCGCTGACTTCGACGGGCGTGGTCCGGCGGGCGGTCGGGCTGGTGATTGAATCGGCAGGCCCGGCGGTGTCAGTCGGCGATCTGTGTTATCTGACAGGCCGCGATGGTGAACCTGACGCGCCGCTTGAAGTGATCGGCTTTCGTGATGCGACGGTGCTTTCGATGCCGCTTGGCCCGATGCCGCGCATTCGCGCCGGTGATGAAATCCGGGCCGCCGGTCACGAAAGCAGCGGCAGCGGGTTCCCGGTCGGGCACGGCTTCATCGGTCGCGTCGTTGATGCGCTCGGACAACCGCTTGATGGCCAGGGGCCGCTGCTGGCTGAGGCGCGCTATCCATTGCAGCGCGCGGCGGCCAATCCGCTCGAACGCGCAAGCATTGCCAGGCCGCTCGGCACCGGCGTGCGCGTGATTGACGGCTTGCTGACGGTTGGTCAGGGGCAGCGTATCGGCATTTTCGGCGGCTCAGGCGTCGGCAAATCAACGCTGCTCGGCATGATGGCGAAACACACGACGGCGGATCTGAACGTCATCGCAATGGTCGGTGAACGTGGCCGCGAAGTGCGCGGCTTCATTGAACGCGAACTGGGCGAAGAAGGGATGCAGCGTTCCGTGATGATCGTGTCAACTTCGGATGATGCGCCGCTCGTGCGCATTCGCGCAGCGCTGGCCGCCACCACGCTGGCCGAATATTTCAAGGATCAGGGCGCGAACGTGTTGCTGATTATGGATTCAGTCACGCGCTTTGCGATGGCGCAGCGTGAAATCGGGCTGGCCGCCGGTGAACCGCCTTCATCGAAAGGTTACACGCCCTCGGTCTTTGCGCTGCTGCCGCGCCTGCTCGAACGCGCCGGAAACTTTTCAAACGGCGGTTCGATCACGGGCTTCTATACCGTGCTGGTCGAAGGCGACGATATGAACGAACCCGTTGCCGATGCGGTACGCGGGATTCTGGATGGTCACATCGTGCTGTCGCGACAGCTTGCGGCGCGCAATCATTACCCGTGCATTGACGTACTCAACAGCGCCTCGCGGCTCTTCGGCGAAGTGACGCTGAAGGAGCAGCGCACAGCCGCAGGCCGCGTCCGCGAGTTGCTCGCTGATTACAATCGAAACGAAGACCTCATCAACATCGGCGCTTATCAGAAGGGAACTAACCCGCGCGTTGATGACGCGATTGCCCGGCACGATCAGATCATCAGCTTTCTGCGCCAGGATCGTGAAGATGCGGTCAGCCTCGCCGAGGCCGTCGCACAACTCAGCGCCGTGGTCAGTTGAGATAGCTAGTGCATGAAGAAATTCAGGTTTTCACTTCACACCGTGCATCAGTTGCGCGAACGGGCGCAGGCCGCAGCCGAAGCCGAACTGGCGCGCGCCAATGGCGAAGTGGCGCAGGCCATTGAAACGCTCGCAGCGGCCACGCAGGCGCGTGAGAACGCGATGAATACTTATACGCAGATGCTTTTGTCAGGCCGGATCAGTCAGGCTGAGACGACGCTCCGCGCTGCTTACCTGGTCGTGCTGGCTGAGCGCATTGCCGAAGCGCAGCAGAATCTGGCCGAACGTGAACGCCGACGCGAAGCCGCCCGGCAGCAGGTCGTCACCGCCACCACCCGCGCCGAAGCGACCGCCACGCTGCGCGATCAGCAACTGGCCGCACATCGCGCCGAAGCCGCCCGCGAAGAGCAGGAGCAGCTTGATGAAATCGCCACGCTGAGAGCCGCGCGGCACAGGTTGTCATAAAGGGATCAATGGAGATGCTGATGTCAGACATTTCGGGAATGCCTGCGCTGCCTGAGCGCGAACTACCTGGTCAGAGCGACGCGGCACCGGATGACGCGCAGGCAGACGAGTTTGCGACAATGCTCGCGGCCCTGTGGATGCCGTTCACACTTCAGCCTGCGCCTGAAAATAAAATGATCGCGCCGCCTGACACCGCCGCGCCTGAAGTGGCTGCGGTCAGCGCTGCGCCGCTCGTGAACACTGCACCGGCATTGATGAACGCTGCACCGGCATTGATGAACGCTGCACCGGCATTGATGAACGCTGCATCGCTGCCTGATGAACTCGGCAGGGCGGCCACGCTCAAACCAGCGAACAATCAGCCCGCCACGATTGACGCTGCGCCGCAAACGAACATTGAGTCAGCCGCGACCTTCAAAACCGGCACGGTGAGGCTGAGCAGCCTGGCCCGCCTGGTGACTGCGGACCAGCCTGCGACTGAAAACGTTTCGCCATCAGTTATCACCGTCGCTCAGCCATTGCGCGCTGAGCCTGTCAGGCAGTCATCTGAAAGCGAGCCGAAGCTGACGGCGCAGACTTTTCTGACCCGCACTGAAACGCCGCTGTCAGCGCAGGCACCGCCGCCTTCAGTAACTTTTGAGTTTGACGATCAGCCGGTGATGACGGCCATCGAGACCGCGCCTGCGCCTGCCAGCGTCGCGGCTGACGCGCCGGGGATAAGTTCAAACGCAGGTCTGAATGTGAATGTCGCTGAGCTTGAAATTCAACTGCCCGCTGACCGCAGCGTCAACATTGAGTCCGCATTAGCTTCACCATTGACACCGGGGAATGTCCGCCAGGCTGTCAGCTTGTCGTTGCCTCAGACCGCCGGGCCTGCGCCGGTCAGCGACCAGTTCGCAGCGCATCAAACAACCATGCCGGAGCGGGGACAGAGCGTTGACGCTCAACAACCGATGCAGGCGCAGACCACGCCTGAGCCTGCTGAACAGATTGCGGCTGATCGTGAAATGCCGATTCAGAAGCCGCCGGTTGAATCGCGCCCGCTGCCGCCTGTGCCTGAATTCCAGGCTGAACGCAGCGGCCTGATTCGTCGCGTCATCGAACAGACCGCACCGCCGCCGCCTTCAAATCCTGCGGTCGTGACGGCAGCGCCGACGGTAACTCCGGTCAGCACTGAGCCTGGCAAAATCAACTTCAATCCGCGCCACCGTGAGCCGCGCGAAACCAGGACGACAACAGCGCAAAGCCGCCGCGACGTTTCGCTGCCGGATGAAGTGACGGATGAAACAGTCCTGCCCGCGCCGTCGCTGAAGGCTGCACTCAAACCGCTCGCGGCAGAATTTCACGTTTCAGAAAATGACGCGCAGTCTTTATCAGCGACAGAATCTTCAGCGCCGGAGTCTGTGCCGCCGGTGACGGTGCAAACCAATCGGGCCGCGCCGGGCGTTGCGAAGAATGCCAGCGCCGAAACGCCGACGGTCATCAGTCAGACTGCCGGGCAGGTCATCACGGTGGCCGAACGCATGACGCCGCGTGAAACGCGCGCGATCAGCCTGAGCCTCAATCCGAAAGACCTCGGACGCCTTGAAGTCAGAATCACGCGCGACGATGAAGGCCGCGTCAGCGCACAGTTCACTGCTGAACGCGACGTGACGCGACACGCGCTGCGCGAAGGCCTGACCGAATTGCGGCAGACGCTTGAACGCGCAGGGCTGCCGGTGGACCGCCTTGAAATCAGAACCGCTACGCCTGATGCCGGACCGTTCACAGGCTTCGCGCACGGGCAATCGCCACAGCACACTTATGAGCAACCCGCCAGCCATCGCTTTGCCACCGCTGACCCGGCGGATGATGAAGTGGTCAATCAGGAACGCGCGCCGCATCAGCCGGAGCCTGGCCGCAGGCTGCTGAGTCGGCGCGCCTGAACAGCCTGACAAAGGAGCATCAATGGCAATCAACAATATCAACAGCAACCACAGCGCCGCCGCGAGCGCTGAAACCGCATCGCCCTTTGCCGCTGCGCAGAAGGGCGCCGACAAGGACACGTTTCTGAAACTGCTCGTCGCGCAGTTGAAGAATCAGGATCCGCTCAACCCGCAGGACGGCGCAGCCTTTGTGACACAACTTGCCCAGTTCAATTCGGTCGAACAGCTTGTCAGCATCAATGACCGCCTCGGTCAGCTCGTCAATAAAAAGTAACACCCGTGCCAATTCTGACTGATGGCGGTGCGGCGTTCACCCGGCGCTGTGTCGCACAACACTGTGGAGGACAACAATGCCTTTTTCGTTTGGAACTGCATTATCAGGGCTGCGCGCGTCATCAGATTCGCTCAGCGTCTCAGGCAACAACATCGCCAACTCAAATACGACGGCATTCAAAAGCAGCGACATTTCCTTCGCTGACGTGTTTACCAGCTCAGCCGGCGTGCGGCTCAACGGCGCCGGCGGCGCAGTGCAGGTCGGCAACGGCGTGCGCGTGGCGGCCACGAGCACCAATTTCAACCAGGGCACGCTCAATGACACGGGCATTCCCACCCACGCGGCCATCGAAGGCAAGGGCTATTTCGTCGTGGCCGATCCGGGCGGCAAACAGGCCTTTACGCGGGCCGGTGAGTTCACGCTTGATCGCGGCGGTTACATCGTCACGCCGAATGGCTATCAGTTGCAGGGTTACGCCGCAGTCAATGGCGTAATCACTCCGGGCGCGGCGATTACAACGCTCAAGGTGCCGCTCGGTGAAACGCTCGCGCCGGTGGTCTCGACGCAGGCCACCTTGCGCATGAATCTCAACGCCAGCGATCCGGCGGCGTCGGCCTTTCACGCGCCGGTGCAGGTTTATGACACCAAAGGTGCCGTGCATACGCTCGATCTGGCTTTCACGAAACAGGCCAACGGCTCGTGGGATATGGTTGCCACGGTTGATGGCAATGCGGCGCAGACCTCGGCTGATGGCGGCGCGGCGGCAGCCACGCCGGTCAATTTCACGTTCGATGCGAACGGCAAACTGACTTCGCCGAACTCGCTTTCGATCATTCCCGATCAGACGAAACTGAACGGCGCGGCGCTGCCGTCAGTGGCCATCAACCTGCGCCAGCCCGGCGTCGCCGGTTTGCCAGGTGCGCCGAACATCACCAATTATTCTGCGCCTTCGGGCGTGGCGGCGATTGATCAGGACGGATTCGCCGCCGGTGATCTGACCGGCATTTCAATGTCGAGTGATCGCACCGGCATTGTCGAAGCCGTCTTCAGCAATGGTCAGCGGCGTCCGCTCGGCCAGATTGCGCTGGCCAGCTTCAATGATGAAAACGGCCTGCAGCGGCTTGGCAACAATCTGTACAGCGATACGCTGTCGTCAGGTCAGCCGTCCATCGGCACGGCGAGCAGCGGCGGGCGCGGCGATGTGGTCGGCAGCGCGCTCGAACAAAGCAACGTTGATCTGGCCAGTGAATTCACCAAACTGATTGTGGCGCAGCGCGGCTTCCAGGCCAATTCGCGGGTCATCACCACCTCTGATCAGCTCCTC
>CAYWDW010000311.1:0-6415 GCA_964457105.1 uncultured Heliobacteriaceae bacterium | reverse complement strand
CGTTGTTGATTCATACGAATGCAGAATTACCGGGTAATTGCTGACCACTGACTACTGACAACTGACTACTGACAACGGACCACTGACACTCTCATTTGGCCTGAATTGAAAAATCGGCCCGGCCTTCGCCAGCCGCGCCTTTGTACTGGACGTGAACCTGCCAGGTGCCGCCCATTTCAAGGTTCGCGGTGGCCTGGTAAATGCCGGGCGTGCCGGTCGTCGTCAGCTTTGCGCGGCTTTCCATGCGGGCCATCGCACCCATGGCGGGCATCTCGAACATCAGCGTCACGGCGCCGACTTCGACGGGCTGGCCTGCCGCGTTTCTGAATTCAACCGTGAAATCGTTGCTGCCTTCGGTCAGGTGGCCTCTGGCGCTGGCGAGCGTGACGGTCAGCTCGCCAGCCTTCTGCGAAGCGATGGCCTGGCCCGAACTGCTGCTGCCTGAATCGCTGCCGGAGGCCGGTTTGGTGCAGGCAGCAAGGTAAAGTGACGTGGCCACAAGCGCGATGAATAAAAGTGAATTGAAGAACTGTCGTTTCATTTGATTTCTGCTCCGTAATCAGAGGGGCGATGTTTATTGCACGATGATTTTGCCGCGCAGCATGTCCATGCCGCAGGTGAAGCGGAATTCGCCTGCCTGCGACGGCGTGAATTCAACCGTGACGGGTTTGTTGAGCGGCAGCGGTTTGCTGATGCCATAATCTTTCAGCAGAATTTCGGTCCCGCAACTTTCAGCGGTTTCGCGCACAAAAGTGATGCGCGCCGGAACTTCAGATTTGAGCGTGAAGGTTTTCGGCTCAAACCCTTTCTTTGTGATTCTGACTCTGACCTTCTGAACCTGGCGGTAATCAGCCAGGGCGGGCAGCAGCAGCAGGGCGCATAAAGTGAGGACAGCGACGGAACGAATAACAGACATGACGATGTGACTCCTGAAAGCGGATTGAGTTTCAGTTGAAGCTTTGACATCGGTTGCGCGACTGAAGCGGCGCAAAGCGGCTTCACTCAGGCTGACGGAAGCGGGCTGCCGTTCTTACACCCGGACGATGAAAACTACGGCGGCAGCGCGCAGCAAAGTTGCCAGCCCAGGCCGGGCAGACACACTTCGACCCTGAGCGCGAAGTTAAATTCTCAGACAGGAATGATGGTGGGAAGCTGAAGGTAGTCGCGGGAATGTTGCGCGATGTGACAACGTAACCGGTCGGTAATCAGGTTCCGCCGGAGCGGTCACAATGTCCGGCGCAGCTTTGAGCGTGCTGGTCTGCCGTTCAGCGGCGCGCGCAGGCGGCGCTGACTGACTGTTCACGCTGCACTCACAAATGTTCAGGTTGTCAGCATCATCCGGCGGCGCAGATTCAGCCGACAACGCCGGCTCAGCTTGGGCGTCCGTTGTCATCGGGCAGTGCCCGGCATCGCTCGGACAGCAACTCATCTCGTCGCTGTTGTCCGCATCCTGAATCCGGTCGGGCTGCATCATCGCACAGAGGCCGGTCGTCGCGGGCAGCGCCGTCGGCACAATCAGCAGCAGGATGACGAGCATTCGTTTCAGCATCGCGCGGGATTATAGCTTCAGCCGGGCAACTCAGGCAATCAGGATTTCGTTCAGATATTTCTGCTGCGCGCGACGCCCTGTCTGATCCGGCGACAGCAACTGTTCGCAATCCGTCCTCAGCCCAGGCATTCTGCGCGTTGTCAGTCACGGCCTCAGCAGCCGTGAGGCCGGGCTGCTTCATTTCTCAGCGAGGCACATCAATTGTATGTCCGAGTGTATGTCCGAGAGCGGAAAACAACGCCGCCGGGCGAGTGACGCGCGTCAGTCGCCCGGCAGGTGCCGAAAGCCAGGGGTGATAAAGTTATGAATGCGGAATGTCCTGATTTCAGAGCAGAGCTTCAACGAATCGCGCCGCTGCTGCTGCTGCTCGCTGTTTTTGGTCTGCTCGCGGTCGCGGCGGCTTTTGCCTGATCGTCAGCGCCGCTGCGGGTCCGGGGCGGCGAGCTTTTCTACAGCCTGGCGGTGACGAGACCTTCCTGGTTCTGATACTTGCCGCGGCGGTCGGCGTAGGAGGTTTCGCAGTCCTCGTCCGATTCATAGAACGTGACCTGCGCGACGCCTTCACGGGCATAGATGCGCACGGGCAGATCGGCTGAGTTGGAAAATTCCAGCACCAGCCGCCCGCGCCAGCCCGGTTCGAGCGGCGTGGTATTCACAATGATGCCGGAACGCGCATAGGTGCTTTTGCCGAGACACACGCCAATCACGTTGCGCGGAATATTGAATGTCTCAACCGTGACGCCGAGCGCATAAGTGTGCGGCGGCATCAGCCAGTATTGCGAACCATCGTCAGACACCTTGAGCGGCGCGTTGACGAGCGAGCTTTCGTCAAAGTTCTTCGGATCAATTTCGACGCTGGCGATAGGTGAAAAGACGCGAAAGCCGTCCGGCGCGAGGCGCAGGTCGTAACCATAACTCGACAACCCGGCTGAGATGATGCGTCGGCCATCAATTTCACGAATCAGGCGGTCCTCAAACGGAGTAATCAACTGATGCTCACGGCACATTCGTAAAATCCAGCGATCCGATTTGACGCTCACAATGTATGTTCTCCCTGGTGAATGAAAGTGCGGGTGGCGCGCAGGCGGCGGCAGTCTAGCGAATCGGTTCAGTCGCCGCAAGTGATTGCAGGACAAGCTTGTCGGCTTGACACACCTGGGGGGCGTTCCTATAATCCGCTCTGCTTTTTTGCACGCGGTAACACATTGTATTCATCAATCCATGCAGTAACTGACCCCGCTGCCAGGCAGACCTATACGGAGGAACTGTGATCAAACTCGACATTATCAACAACGTCGCGGAAAAGACCGGCGTCCCCAAGATGAAAGCTGAAATTGCCGTGGAAGCCTTGTTTGAAGCCATGAAGGACGCGATGAAAAGAGGCGAACGCATTGAGCTGCGCGGCTTCGGGGTGTTTGTCGTCAAACCGCGCAAACGCGGCATCGGACGCAATCCGCGCACGGGCACCGAGGTTGCCATTCCCGAAGGCAAGACCATCCGGTTCAAGCCCGGCAAGGAACTACAGTCCTGATCTGTCGTCCCCGCTCAATTCTCATTCAGTCAGACAGCGGCCTTGTTCAGCGCCGCTGTTGCTGTTTCAGGCGCAAACTCTGTTTTCTCATCCCGCCCCTTTCCTGAAGGAGTTGAAGACCTGCCGTGATTGCACTTGATGGAAAGACACTGACGCTCAGGCAGCTTGCCGAAGTCGCTTTGCGCGGCGCAGCCGTGAGCCTGGACGACACCGCCCGCGCGCGGGTGATCGCCTCGCGGGCCGTCATTGAACGCATCATTGCCGCCGACCGCACGGTCTATGGCGTCAACACCGGTTTCGGCAAACTCGCCGATGTGCGCATCTCGTCCGATCATATTCGTGAATTGCAGGTCAACCTGCTGCGCTCGCATTCGTGCGGCGTGGGCGAACCGCTCAGCGAGGCCGAAACGCGGGCCATGATCTGCCTGCGCGCCAACGTGCTGGCCAAAGGTTTTTCCGGCGTGCGTCCGCAGGTGATTGAGACGCTCATCGAAATGCTCAATCGCGGCGTGCATCCGATCATTCCGTCGCAGGGGTCGGTCGGCGCTTCGGGCGACCTCGCGCCGCTCGCGCACCTGGCGATGGTCGCCATCGGCGAAGGCGAAGCGACCTGTCAGGGCGCACGTCTGAGCGGCGGCGAAGCGTTGCGCCGGGCGGGCATTGCGCCGCTTGAATTGCAGGCCAAGGAAGGCGTCGCGCTCATTAACGGCACGCAGGCGATGTGCGCCGTCGGCGGCCTGGCATTGCTCGCCGCCGAACGCCTCGCCGCGACGACCGATGTCGCGGGCGCGATGACGCTTGAAGCATTGCGCGGCACACCGGCGGCCTTTCGCGCGGCGATTCACCAGGCGCGGCCACAGCGCGGGCAGTTGACCGTCGCCAGGCATTTGCTGGAGCTGCTCGCCGAAAGCGAGATTCGTGAATCGCACCGCCACAACGACCCGCGCGTGCAGGATGCTTACACGCTGCGCTGCATGCCGCAGGTGCACGGCGCGGCGCGTGACACGCTCGATGAATTGCGGCGCGTGATTGAAATCGAAATCAACTCGGCCACTGACAACCCGCTCGTCTTTCCGGGCGCCACGCCTGAATTTGATGAAGTCATTTCGGGCGGCAACTTTCACGGCGAGCCGGTGGCGATGGCGCTTGATTACGCGGCGATTGGCGTGGCGGAACTCGGGGCCATTTCAGAACGCCGGACTGAGCGGCTCGTCAATCCTGATTTGTCAGGCGGACTGCCGCCGTTTCTGGTGGCTGACGCGGGCACCAATTCCGGGATGATGATGGCGCAGGTGACGGCAGTGGCGCTGTGCGCTGAAAACAAAATTCTCGCGCATCCGGCTTCGATTGACAGCCTGCCGACTTCAGGCAACCGCGAAGATCACGTTTCGATGGGCATGACCTCGGCGCTCAAGCTGCGGCAGATCGTGCGCAACACTGAACGGATTGTGGCGATTGAACTGATGTGCGCGGCGCAGGGCCTGGAATATCTCAAGCCGCTGCGGCCCGGTCGCGGCGTCGAACTGGCTTATCAGCGGTTGCGTCATCTGGTCGCGCCGCTCATTGAAGACCGCGCGCTCGCGCCCGAGATGGCCATCATTGCCGGAGCCGTCAGCGCCGGAGTCTTTGATCTGAAATTTGAGAATTGAACAGGACACCGGCTTGAAGTGCGCCAGGCGGGTGAGCCAGGCGCACATTTTGTGCAGGAGAAAAACAACCATGCTTTTTGCGGACCTCTCGCTGGCCCGGCGTCTGGAAGCGGCTGATGCGGCGCTGGGGGCTGATTTCACTGAGGCTTATGGTCGGCTCTTTCCGCAAAACGGCGCGGCTTCGATTGCGCTGATGGGCAGCCGCGCGACGTTTGCCGGAATTGATTCGCCGATGACGCAGGCTTTTGCGCTCGGACTTGACGGGCCGGTCACGGCTGATGAACTGGATCAGCTTGAGGCTTTCTATCACAGTCGCGGCGCGGCGGTGAATATTGAACTCTGTCCGCTGGCCGATGAATCGCTGCGCGCTTTGCTGGGTGAGCGCGGCTATCGCGCAATTGAGTTTTCGCAGGTGCTGGTGCGCGAACTGACGCCTGCCGATGCTGACCTGAAGCTCAGCCCGACGCTCAGCGTGCGGCAGACCACGACGGCAGATGCGCCGACGTATGGCGCGGTGATGGCGCGCGGTTTTTTTGAGCACGGCGAGGTCCCGCAGTTTATGCACGAAGTGTCGCAGTGCTTCACGCAACTGAAGATGCTGACCTCGTTTCTGGCTGAGGCTGACGGGCAGGTGGCCGGGTGCGGCGGCGTGGGCATTCACGATGAAATCGCCACCTTTGCCGGCGCAGCCACCCTGCCTGAATACCGCCAGCGCGGCGTGCAGACGGCGCTGATGCAGGCGCGGCTGGCGTTTGCCGCATTGTCAGGTTGCAGGCTGGCGATGGTCACGACGATGCCGGGCACAGCTTCTTATCGCAATGCGGCGCGGCAGGGTTTTCAGATTGTTTACACGCGCTGCAAGCTGACGCTGCCGCGTGCGGAATGAAAATCCCTGAAGACCTGCGGATTGGCACACGTGAAATTGAACTGATGATCCCGGAGGATTCAGCATTCCGCATTCCGCATTTCGGTGTGTTACCATCATTCGGCGCAGCAACAGACGCTGGTCATTTCACTTCAACGCCGGAGGCACCATGGTCTGTCATCACTGTTCCCGCGAAGTAAAGCTGATTGCCAGAGTGGCGCGGCTGGATGAATGCCCGCACTGTGGCGCTGATCTGCATTGCTGCAAAAACTGCCGCTTCTTTGATCCGGGCAAAAACAATCAGTGCAGCGAGACTTCGGCTGAATGGCAGCGCGACAAGGTCAAGGCGAATTTCTGCGATTACTTCGACCCGAACCGGCGAGTCCCGCTCAATACGCGCGACAGCAGCACGCAGACGGCGAAGACCGACGTGAAATCGGCTTTCGATGCGCTGTTCAGGAAGAAATGATTTTTGTTGCCGCGCTCGCACGCGGCAGGGTTTTATCGCATGAGCCAGCCTTATTATTTTCCGCCATCGCCTGCTGACCCGTACCCGCAGGAACCCGTCTGGCCGCTGCCGGTCTTTGAGCCGCCGGTCGAACGCGAATTTACTTTCGGACGCATTCTGCTGCATCTCGCGCTGCTCGGTCTGACGATTCTGACGACGACGGGCATCGGTTCGCTGCTGTTCTGGAGCGGCTATGTTGATGAAATCGGCACGGCCCTTTCATCAGGGCTGCTGTTTTCGTTCACGCTGCTTGGCATTCTCGGCGCGCACGAGATGGGGCATTACCTGGCCTGTCGCTGGTACGGGGTCAAAG
>CAYWDW010000310.1:335-6434 GCA_964457105.1 uncultured Heliobacteriaceae bacterium | reverse complement strand
CGGCGCTGCTCGATCTGTTCAGCGGGCCGGCGCGCATCGGGTCGTTTGTCGGGCCAGGGCGACGCGCACTTCGGTCTGGCCTTCGGCAAAATGCAGAAACCGCACTGACCCGGCATTGGCTACCGCTGAGCCGGTCAGCGCGCGCCAGGCAATCAGTTCGTTTTCGTGATCGGCGGTAATCTCGGCATCCCATTCAACGCTTGTGCCCGCCGGGCCTTTGGCGACCCAGTGCGAGCGCGTCGGGCTGAGAATCTGCACCCGTTCAAGGTGGCTCATCAGGCGCGGCAGATTCGCAAAATTGCGCCAGAACCAGTACAGGTCTTTGCGGTCGCGGTTGATGATAATGCTCTTTTCGACTCTGATGCCGCTCAGGTCCGTGACCAGTTCATTCGCACCGGTCGCCGAAGCCTCCGGGACAGGTTGCTGCGGTGCATCATTCCGATGTGTTTCAGTTTTCGGCATCGGCTGATTCCTCGTTCCTGGGACGGCAGCGCGCGCTACTGTTACAGACACGCAATTACAAATTGACCTGAAGCTGCCGCCGCACATCACCTGCGCGGCAACTTGTATGCCTGATCTTTCCTGACAAAGAATCAACAGACTTCCTGGTTCGCTCACCGTTCAGGGAGTTTTTTAAAATGACAGGCCGCATAGAATGCGGATTGAACTGCTGCGACAGATCAGAACGGATCAGATCAGCCTCAATCCGTATTTCGGGTTGTGTCGGGCGTTTCATCAGCCTGTCCAGGCCAAAGGGTTGCATCATCAGGCAGGTGACGGCTGCCTTCAAAGTCAGTGATGGAACTGGTAAGGAAAGCACCACAGGCGGGTCACTCTGGCTGGACTGCATAAAAGGTCGTCAGAACGTCCAGCGCAAATCGGGTGCTTTCCTTATTCCTCAGATTGGCCGCATGCTGCCCTGATGGCGGCCTGTCAGTCAGTACGCCAACGAACCGAGTCCGCAATCGGCGCAAAAAATTCAGCACCCCGCTGGGCACAGCAGGCCTCTGCGTGTCTGGTGCAGTCGCGCGAGCGCCCGCAGCCACAATGCCGGGGCGCTCGCGGACTGGACCATCAGACGTGACGCTTCGTTTCCGGGACTGGCCGGTCCCAAAAACGGACACTTTTGCGGGTGGCAGGTTTTATAATCGTGAACTGACTCAACTCAGGCATTGGAGTTAGCCGTCGTTAAGATCGTGGCACACGGGTTGGAACAGGCTGTCCGGCAGCGGGCCGCGCGGATGCGTGGCGACGCTGCTGCCACTGAACATTTCATCGGAGCTTGCGCATGATTACACTTTGCAACGTCGAAAAGGTCTATGAACACGGAGCCAGTAAATTCTGGGTCCTGCGCCGCGTTGACGCTGCCATCAGAGAAGGCGAATTCGTTTCGATTATGGGGCCGTCGGGCGCGGGCAAGTCCACGCTGCTGCACATCCTGGGCATGCACGACAATGCGTGGCAGGGCGAATACACTTTCTTCGATCAGCCGATTCACAAACTCAAACCGAAGGATCGCGCCGAGGTGCGCAACCGGAATATCGGGTTCGTTTTTCAAAGTTACCATCTGCTCGACCATCTGACGGTGGCTGAAAACCTGGAGATTCCGCTCTCTTATCGCAACTACAAAAAGTCTGAACGCGAAGCGATTGTCGGCGACGTGCTCGACCGGTTTCAGATTGTGGGCAAAAAGGATCTCTATCCGAATCAGCTTTCGGGCGGTCAGCAGCAGCTTGTCGGCGTCGCGCGCGCCGTGATCGCCAGCCCGAAGGTGATTCTGGCCGACGAACCGACCGGCAATTTACATTCAGCGCAGGGGCAGGAGATTATGGAACTCTTCAGCCGGCTGAATGCGCAGGGCACGACCATCATTCAGGTGACGCATTCGGAAGCGAATGCCGCCTATGGCCACCGCGTGATCAGGTTGCGCGATGGCTGGATTGTGAACGAACAGGCATGAAAACAGCTTCGCAAAACCCGATGACACCCAGGCTTCTGATCGCTGACGATCAGCCGGACGTGCTTGAAGCGCTGCGGCTGCTGCTCAAGGGCGAAGGCTGGCAGCTTGAATCGGCGGCTTCGCCGAGGGCCGTCATCAGCCTGCTTGCCGGGCAGGAATTCGATGTGGCGCTGATTGATCTCAACTATGCCCGCGACACGACCTCAGGCCGCGAAGGGCTGGAGTTGCTGACGCGGCTGACCGAGCTTGACGCTTCGCTGCCGATTGTCGTGATGACGGCGTGGGGCAGCGTGGATGTCGCCGTTGAAGCGATGCGGCGCGGCGCGCGCGATTTCATTCAGAAGCCCTGGGAAAACGCGCGGCTGCTGACCATCCTGCGCACGCAGATTGAACTGAGTCGCGCCCTGCGCCAGGGGCAGCGATTGCAGGCTGAAAACGACCTGCTGCGTGAAAGTCGCGGCCCCGCGCTGATTGCCGAAGCTCCGGCCATGCAACCCGTGCTGGAAGTCATTGCGCGCGTCGCGCCGTCAGAGGCCAATCTGCTGATTACCGGTGAAAACGGCACCGGCAAGGGCGTGGTCGCGCGGGCGCTGCACGCGGCTTCGTCACGCGCCGCCAAACCGCTCGTCACCGTCAACGTCGGCGGTCTGAGCGAAGGCGTCTTTGAAAGCGAACTCTTCGGGCACGTCAAAGGCGCTTTCACCGATGCGCGGGCTGATCGCGTTGGGCGGTTTGAACTCGCCGACGGGGGCACGCTCTTTCTGGATGAAATTGCCAACGTGCCGATCACGCAGCAGCCGAAAATGCTGCGCGTGCTGGAAACCGGCGAATTCGAGCGCGTCGGTTCGTCAAAGACGCGCCGCGTGGATGTGCGCATCATTTCGGCGACCAACGCCGATCTGCGCGGCGAGGTCGAAGCCGGGCACTTTCGCCGCGATCTGTTTTTCCGGCTCAATACGATTGAAATTCATCTGCCGCCGCTGCGCGAACGCCGCGAAGACATCGGGCCGCTCGCGGCGCACTTTCTGCGTCAGCAGGCGCAGCGTTACCGGCAGAAGATCGAAGGCTTCGAACCCGCCGCGCTTCAGGCGATGTGGGAATATCACTGGCCGGGCAATGTGCGCGAACTTGAACACGCGGTCGAACGCGCCGTGCTGATGTCGAACGGCGGCAGGGTGCGCGCCAGCGACCTCGGCCTGCGCGGCGACAGCGAACACGCCACCCGCATCGAGGAACTGAGCCTTGAGGAGGTTGAATGCCTGCTCATCAGAAAGGCGCTCGCCCGCGCCGATGGCAACGTCAGTCGCGCCGCTGAAGCCCTGGGCCTGAGCCGCAGCGCGCTTTACCGCCGCCTCGAAAAATACGGCCTCTAGATCAGAATCCAGTCCGCGAGCGTCAGCGAGCGCCCTGGCACGGACAGATCGGCGCGCTTGCTGACGCTCGCGGACTGTCTCATCTGCGCAGCGGATTGAAAGCACACTCCCGCCTGCCATATTCTTTCAGCGGCATTGCTGAATTTTTCATGGCTTCATCCGAATTCGACAATCCGGCTGGTGTCGTTCGCGCGTCGGCGCGCCCGCCTGTGCGTGCGCGTCGGCGGCCACGCCGCAAGCTGAGCCACGATCAGCGGGTGCTGATGCTGGCGCTGCTGGCCGGTCTGCCGGCCATCATCATTGCGCTGATTTTATTGTGGCGCGGCGATTATTCAGCGAGGACGCAATGGACGCTGACGCTGCTGATGACAGGCTGCTGGCTTGGCTTTGCGATTTCGCTGCGTGAGCGCGTGATTCGCCCGCTGCAAACCGTGTCGAATCTGATTGCCGCTTTGCACGAAGAGGATTATTCGATTCGCGCCCGCGACGCCATTCCCGGCGATGCGCTCGGTGAACTGCTGGCTGAAGTGAATGCGCTCAACACCACGCTGCGCGCGCAGAAGATGGATGCGCTGGCGGCGACGGCGCTCCTGCGCGCGGTGATGGCTGAAATCGAAGTCGCGGTCTTTGCCTTCGACGGCGAGCAGCGATTGCGGCTGGCCAATCGCGCTGGCGAGAAGCTGCTGGGGCGCGAGGCGGAACGGCTCTTCGGGTTGCGGGCCGATGAACTCGGGCTGAGCGAATGTCTCAGTCACCCCGCACCGGCGACGCGACAACTCAGCTTTCCAGGCGGTGCGGGACGCTGGGGCGTGCGGCACGGCACGTTTCATGAAAACGGCATTCCGCATCACCTGCTCGTGCTGACTGATCTGAGCCAGGCGCTGCGCGATGAAGAACGTCAGGCCTGGCAGCGGCTGGTGCGAGTGCTGGGCCACGAACTCAATAATTCACTGACGCCGATCAAATCAATTGCGGGCAGCCTTGCGGCGATTATGTCGCGAGCGCCCCGCGCCGATGACTGGGAAGCGGATATGCGGCGCGGCCTGGAAGTCATCGCAACGCGCGCCGAAGCCCTCAGCCGTTTTATGAGCGCTTACGCGCAACTCGCCCGCCTGCCGCAGCCGACTTTCAGAAAGGTGAATGTCGCGGCGCTGATGGGGCGCGTCGTCGCGCTTGAACGCCGCCTGACGGTGCAGTTGCAGCCGGGGCCTGAGCTGACCATTCAGGCCGATGGCGATCAGCTTGAACAACTGCTCATCAACCTGCTGCGCAATGCCGTCGAAGCGGCGCTGGAAACCGGCGGCGGGGTGCAGGTGAGCTGGACGAAACAAAAAGGCCGACTGGCCATCACGATTGCTGATGACGGCCCCGGCCTGGCGGGAACCTCGAATCTCTTTGTGCCATTCTTTACCACCAAGCCCGGCGGTTCAGGCATCGGCCTCGTGCTGAGTCGTCAGATTGCCGAAGCGCACGGCGGCACGCTGACGCTCGAAAACAAAGAATCCGGCACGGGCTGCGAAGCCACACTGAAACTGCCGTTGTGAGCCGATGAAATACCTGCTGATTCCGATCAAGGACCTCGCGCGCGCCAAGCAGCGATTGCAGCGACTGATGACTCAGCCGGAGCGCACGGAACTGGCGCGGCTGATGATGGAGCGAACTCTGGCCGAGGCACGCGCGGTGCGAGGCCTTGATGGCGTGGCCATCGTCACGGTTTATGAACCGGCGATGCGCCTGGCGCGGCAGGCGGGCTTTGAAGTGATTACCGAGACTGAGCAGATTTCAGAAAGCGTGTCGGTTGATTACGGCTCGCGGGTGCTGGCCGGGCGCGGCGTGCAATCTGTGCTGCGCCTGCCAATTGATTTGCCGCTGGTGACGGCGGCGGATCTTGAAACGATGCTGGCGCGCCTGCGTGATGAGCCGTCAACGGTGCTGGTGCCATCGCGCGACGGCACGGGCACCAATGCCATTGCGCGCACGCCGCCTGATTTGTTCCCATCGCATTTCGGCCCGCACAGTCTGAGCAAACATCAGGCTGAAGCGCAGCGCTGCCACGCCCGCTGTGAACTGCTCGAACTGCCGCGCATCGCGCTTGATCTTGATGACCCTGCCGACCTGGCCGCGCTGCTTGAAATCGCTGATGGCGGCCTCATTCACGATTACCTCAATTCGCTGCGCCTGCACAAACGGCGGCCCGTTTGAAAGGCTCACCGCCGTTAAGTCAGGCAGAAGAGAGATGACGGAACAGACGGAAATAACTGAACAAACGGAAAACTTCATCACCAGTTTCAGTTCTGTTTCCGTGTGTGGCACAAACCTGCCGCAGAAATGGCGACAGCCGCCCCGAAGGCGGCTGTCAATAAGTGAAGTGATTCAAGTGAAGTGATTGGGGCGAGCAGAGGGTCTCGAACCCTCGACCTCCTGAGCCACAGTCAGGCGCTCTAACCAACTGAGCTATGCTCGCCACATTTGAAATCCGGTCACGGCTTCAAAAATGAAGGTGCATCTTAATCACCGGCATGTGATCAGTCAAGCGACCGCGGCATCACCGCCGCGGCCATCCAGGGCTGTTGCAAAGTGAGATAAAAGATTTCATCCACGAAGGGACCCGAAGAACCACGAAGCCAAACCGATGTCCAGGGGCCAATGGAATTAAGTTAAGTGAGAGAACAAACCGGAAGAGAGATGTAGGTACAAACCGAAACAAACAAAAACACCGAAAAAATACCCGTGCTGAAAAATCCGGGTTTGGTCTGTTACGTTATT
>CAYWDW010000310.1:0-325 GCA_964457105.1 uncultured Heliobacteriaceae bacterium | reverse complement strand
TGACGAAACAAACGCAAAGAACGGAACCCAGGTAATACAGCCCTGTGCTGAAGCTGCCTGGTTTCGTCTGTTCCGTTATTCCGTTTGTTCCGTCATCTCTCTGCTGCTTAACTTAATGCCATTGGTCCATGGTCCGGCTTCGTGGTCCTTCGTGTTCCTTCGTGGATGAAAAAAATGATCCGGCCTCGGTTGACTGACCTGGCAAAGGCCCTGGTGGTAACTATGCCCTGCCGTTTTTGACCTTCATCGCTTCAGGATCCCATTCGACAATGCGGTTCTCGAAATAGCTGACGTTGGCCATCAGTGCGGGCGCGGCGGCGCGGAA
>CAYWDW010000309.1:0-6453 GCA_964457105.1 uncultured Heliobacteriaceae bacterium | reverse complement strand
GGAATTTGGTGGCGATCTCTTCGTTGAGCGCCTCGCCCGCCTTGTTCGTGGTCACGAAGATGTCGTTGCCCGAACGCGAGAACTGAAAATCGTTGACGGCGGATGAAGTGATCGTGTTCGTCAGCTTGACGACGAAACTCTTGCTCGGCTGATTCCAGTCCGAACTCAGGGTCGGGAAGGGAGTGTTGCCCCAGAAGTTGCCCGCCGCGTTTTGGCGATCCCAGGCCTCGTTGATGAAGCGAACCATCAGGTTCATCTTGCTGTTGATCGTCACGTCGCCGCGAATCAGGTCCTGGCGCGTGCGCACAGGTTCCAGCGTCGAGGTGATCCAGTTCGTTCCCGTCGGATCAGACAGATTGTTGGGAAGCGGGAAGATTTTCATGATGGCCAGGCCGGCGGGGCTGAGCCGATTGGCCGGAATCTTGTTGCCAGGGAATGGCTGGCCAGTCAGTGGATCGGTCGGAATCGCCGCCGTGTGAATCGGCCCGCTGAAATCGCCGACGCGCTCCTGCGCGGTCGGGACTTTGGCGGTCAACACGGTGCCGCGCCCTTCACGGCGCCATTCCTCCGACCAGAAGAAGAAGATGCGATCTTTCTTGATCGGCCCGTTGACGTTGAAGCCGAAGTTGTTGTATCGCAACTTCTGTTTGGGCTGTCCCGCTGAATTCAGGAAGAAATCGGTGGCGTTGAGCGCATCGTTGCGCAGGAATTCAAAGACCGCGCCGTGATAGCTGTTGCCGCCGCCTTTGGTGATCAGGTTGATGACCGCGCCCTGCGCCTGACCGTATTCCGCGCTGAAGGCGTTGCGTTCGACGCGGAATTCCTGAATCGCGTCAACCGACGGAAAGACCAGCAGCGTGGCGTTCGATCCGACGTCCATGTTGTTGACGCCGTCAACCGTCCACAGATTCGCGTTCGACTGATTGCCGTTGACCGCCATGTCAACGTTGGAATCAAGCCCGGTGCCGCGCGCGGCGAACGACCCGGCGGTCGAGACGCCGGGAATCATGGTTACAAGCGCGGCGTAATTGCGCCCGTTCAGCGGCAGTTCGGTGACCTGCTTTTCTGAAACGAGGCTGCTCACCTTGCCGCCGGTGGTGTCCACCTGGGCGGCCTCGCCGGTCACGGTCACGGTCTCTGTCACATCTCCGACCTGCAGGGAGAAGTTCACGGTCAGGTTTTCGCTGACGTGCAGTTCCAGTCCCGTGTTGGCAGACTTTTTGAACCCCTGTGGAGACGCGGTGACGGTGTAAACACCGGCGGGCAGACTGAGCGCTGAATAAAAACCGTTGTCATCGGTTTTGACGGTCCGCGAAAATCCCGTCCGCTCCTCTTTCAATGTGATTTCAACCTTGGGGACGCCGGCGCCCTGCGGATCTCGCACAGTCCCGTTAATGCTGCCCACCGTGCTGGTTTGGGCCTGGACTGCGAGAGCCGAAAGCAGGCTCAGCAGAGTGATGGCTGTCAGATAAGCCAGCCCGCGCCAGGCGGGACGGACTCTTTCGCTTAGCATCAGGATCCTCCTTGAACCAAGAAGTGTGGGGTTCATCCCCAGGCGCAGATTCCGGCAGCCAGGACCCTTAAATCCTGGCCATGAGTGACCGGCTGCGCTGGCGATCAACGGTTATTCTGTGTCACTGAATATGGCCTGACTCACGCCTTGAAAATCAGCGATCAGGTTTAATTATCCCAGCAAGGCCCGAAAGTGGAGAGCAATCTGCTTTTTAACTATAATGTGCGGCGCACATCCTGTCGGCGGTAGTAAGATGCAAGCTGTATACGTGGTCAATCTATTTACAGCCATTTAACGGTTAATGGTCTGATGAAGGCATTCCAAACAGAGCCTGTCGGGGCCAGGGACAAAAGTAGTATTTTGGATGGGAATTAACAGTTAAGGCCGACTCTTAACAGGAAAACATTCCAATATGTCAGAGCAGGCGCACAATTATCTGACTGACGCCGCCATCAAGCCAGCCGAAGTGCGGCAGGCGCTGGAAGCCGTGCTCAACAGCAAGTATTTCTCACACTCTCCGCAGAAGCGGAAATTCCTGCGTTTGATCTGCGACTTTTATCTCAGCGACCGGGTGAAAGAGTTGAATGAATACCTGCTTGGGCGTGACGTCTTCAATCGCGGCGCGAGCTATCACCCGGCGGATGACCCGATTGTCCGCGTCGTCGCGCACGACGTGCGCAAAAAGCTGGAGATGTATTACCAGGGCGAGGGGATTGACGACGCGATCCGGCTGCAAATCCCGATTGGGAGCTACGAGCCGCAATTCACGCGACGACAGGCCCCGCCATCAGAAGTCGCGCCGCCCGTTGCAATCGAAGCGATTTCTGCTGAAACGATGCCCGCCGCAGCGATCCCTGCTGAAGCGCCGTCCGCTGAAGTGATGGCTGCGAAGCCAGACAGCTTCCGGATTTGGGCGCTCGGTGGCGTGATCCTGCTGATTGGCACCCTCATCTTCTTCGTGGTCTCCAATCGCGAACTGCGGCGGCAGATGCAGGCGGCTGAGGCCCGAAAGATTGAGCCTTTGTCCAACGCTGTCTGGGGGGCATTTCTCAAAAAAACTGATCCGACCCTGCTCGTGTTGAGCAATCCGCTGAGCTGCCTGATTGTCGCGGGCAACGATCCCCAGGCTCAGGGCAAGCGCTCGGTCGAGTTGAATGCAGTGCAAGCCGCTGAACTTGCCCGCTTCGCCCAGGCCTCGCGCTCCACAGTGACCAGCAACATCACGCCCAATCCGCGGCTGATTTTTTCGCTCGACACCTTCACCGGTGTCGGTGAAGCGGTCGGGCTGTATCACCTCGCCAGCCTTTTCCGCAGCGCCGACCGCAGCCTGATTCTCAAACAATCCCGCACCGTCAGCGCCGAGGACTTGAAGAATCACGATGTCATTCTGCTCGGCGGCTTCCTGTCCAACGACTGGTCGGGGAAGCTGCCCGTCACCGAGGACTTCGTTCACACCGCTGAGGCTATGATCGAAAATCGCCGTCCGCAGCCAGGCGAGGAACAGATGTATCGCCCCGGATTCAGCCGACAAAATGGCGACCTGATCGAAGATTACGCGCTGATTACGGTCAGGCCGAACATCATGTACGAGAACATCGTCATGGTACTGGCCGGCAGTCACAGCGCAGGCACACAGGCCGCAGCCGAATACGTCACGAGTAAAAATTATCTGCGGGAGTTCACCGAACGTCTGCGCCAGGCTGGCGGCGCGAATGGGACGCCGAAATACTATCAGGCGCTGTTGAAGGTTGGCGTTGAGAATGGCATCCCGACAACCATCTCTTTAGTCACGATTCACGAACTTCACCTGTCAAAATAGCTGCGGTGGAGCATCTGCCATCTGCGAGATGGCAGATGGCAGATGGCTGTTTGCTCATTGAGCTGACCGGCCTCATCGGGCGTTCTTTTGAGGCGTCGGGGGCGGGACGGCTCGGCGGTACGCATGCCGTTTGGCTGTCCATTTTGCGGCCAGGTATTCGCCCAGATCGAGCGTGCCGGAAATGGCGCCTTCATTCACCGTCCCTGTAAATTCGTAGGAGAGGTTATCCCCGTTCTCTTCGGTGTACGAACTCGCCAGCCGCACAGCATCGCCGTCAATCGAGCCGTACACATCCCGCGACACATAATCGCCCTGATGCGATCCGGTGATGCGACCGTCCTGCTGTCGCAGATGAAGCGTGTGATTGGAACTGCCGCCGGCGAATTCAATATGCACATCCCACTGTCCGCTCAGATCGGCCACCGGCGCTTTCGGCGGTTGAGCCTGCGTGCGTGGTGGATTGGAAAGCAGCGCGTGCAGCCGGTCAGCCGCCACTTTCTCATCGCCCGGCTGCATCATATAAGCCGTGATCGAAATGCCGGTCTCAGTCGCGCTCGCGCCCGGTCTGCCGCCGCCCGCGACGGTGATGCGCGGTTCGGTGGTGAAAAGGATTTTGATCAACTCCGCTCCGGTGATGCCCAGTCTGGCGCTGTCCCAGCGAATGCTCAGACCGGGGCTGCGGTTGGACAGCGGTTTGTCGTCGGCTCGCACCGTAGCCGTGACGCCCGGCACAGCGGAGACTCGCCTGGCGATGTGCTCCATCCACGCGACCCACTGATTCCACTCGGCCTTGTGATCGCGCTTCATCCACATCTCGACGGCGGCCAGCATGCCCATCACTTCTTCCTTGCCGACTTTCATGCTGCGGCCATAACCGTGATGCGGCGCGCTGTGAACCCACGCGGCCTTGATCAAATCCCTGCGCCCCAGCAGCAGCCCCGCGCATTGCGGCCCGCGCAAACATTTGCCGCCGCTGTAACCGACCAGCGCCGCGCCTTTTTGCAAATGCACGTTGGGCACGGTCAGAACTTCCGCCGCCGCGTCCACCAGCACCGGCACGTTTTTCCTGTTGGCCATCGCGGTCAGGACTTCGAGCGCCATCGGCCCGGTTTCGGCGCGCGGCCCGGCCAGCACATAAACCATCGCCGTGCGCGGGCCGAGCGCCGCTTCAAATTCTTCGGGCGTGTTGGCCTCGATGACGCGAATGCCGACCGAGCGCACCGCCGCGTCATAAACGTTGCGCGAGTGCTTGGGAATGATTACCTCGTCTTTGGCGAAGCCGGTGAGGTTGGGGATGCGGACGTGCTTGTCGGGATTGCCTCCGGCGACGCAGGCCGCCGTAGCGTGAGCCAGCCCTGCCGCACAGCCCGACGTGACGAGACCCGCCTCCGCTCCGGTCAATTCGGCTATTCGTTTGCCGACGGCGTCCGCCAGTTCATCCAGATTGACGTAATGCATCGCGGCGGCTTCTTTCGCCGCGCGCACTTCCGGCAATTCGAGCGAGCCGCCGATGATGGTGAATGTTCCCCGGCAATTGATGATCGGGCGCACGCCAATCGCCTGATAAATATTCTGCCCCGCCTGAGCCTGCGCTGATGGCGCGGCAACAGCGCCGTCGCGCAGGACGCTTGCAAAAAGAGCCAGCAATCCGCTCTGTCCGCCCCGGCGAAACATCTCGCGTCGGCTGAGGCTGCGCCCGGACCACTCCCAGGCATTCTTCGATGAATTCATAACCAGGCACCTCCGAAAGGGAATTGTGACAACGCCGGATACTGCAACGTGAGCCTGAGTTTTGGCAATGGCTTTCAAACAAAGTTCGCCTTATTCGTGCCGCAGCGCGACCAGCGGATCAACTTTTGTCGCGCGCCGCGCCGGCAAATAACAAGCCAGCATCGCCGCGCCAGCCAGCAGCAAGGGGATGACGGCGAAAGTCAGCGGATCGGTCGCCTTCACGCCGAACAGCAATTGCGCAATCAGATGCGTCAGGGCGAAGGCGGCGACCAGGCCAATCGCCAGCCCGGCCAGCATCAGCCGCAGTCCCTGCCCGATGACCAGTTTCAGAATGTCAGTCGCCCGCGCGCCCAGCGCCGTCCGAATGCCGAATTCGCCCGTGCGTTCAGTCACTGAAAGCGCGAGGACGCCGTAAATGCCTACGGCGGCCAGCAGCAGCGCCAGCGCCGACAGCCAGTTCAGCAGGGCCGCGCTGAAACGCGGTTGCGCCAGCTTCGCGGCGACCAGTTCGTCCATCGTGGCGACGCGGGTCACGGCCTGTGTCGGATCGAGCGCCGCCACTTCGCGGCGAATAGTTTCCAGCATCGCCGCCGGTTCAATGGTCGTGCGCACGGCGAAGTGATTGACGAACGCATTCGGCCATTGCGCAAACGGGACGTAGAGATCGCCGCGCACGCCCTGCAATTCGCGGTAGCGCACATCGCCCGCGACGCCGACGATGGTCAGCCAGGGCGCATCGGATGAACCAGGCCGGAGGCGTTTGCCTGACGGATCAACGCCGGGGCCGAAGAGCGTTCGCGCCATCGTCTCGCTGATGATGGCGACCGGTGGCGACTCGCCGGTGTCCTGTTCGTTGAATTCGCGCCCGGCTTTGAGCGGAATGTGCAACGTGCGGAAGTAATGCGGAGTGACGGCTTCAAAATTGGGCACACGGTTTTTCCGCGCCTCGTCGGCGGATTGCCCTTCCAGCGCGAACGGCGTGTCCCAGCCGGCGGCGCCTTCAAGAGGACGAATCAGAACCGCGCTTGCCGCTTCGACGCCGGGCCGCGCTTCGAGGCGTTCGATCAATCGCCGATAAAATTCACGGCGCGCTTCCGGCCTGGCGTATTTCTCGCCCTGCACGCGCAAATGCATGGTCAGCACGTTTGCCGGATCGAAGCCCAGGCTGACACGGCTCAGGTTGACGAAGCTGCGCAGGATGAGCAGCGCCCCGGCGAGCAGCACCACGGTGATGGCGACTTCGGCGATGACCAGTGCGCCGCGCGTGCGCTGGCCGACGCGCGAGCCGGCCATTCTGCCACCGCCTTCGTTGAGCGTTTGATTCAGATTGAGGCGCGCCGCCACGAACGCCGGCGCCAGCCCGCACAGCAGCGCCGTCAACAATGTCACG
>CAYWDW010000308.1:4126-6470 GCA_964457105.1 uncultured Heliobacteriaceae bacterium | reverse complement strand
TCCAGCACGTAAAAGCCGCGTCCGAACGTGGCCACGACCAGATCGTTTTCGCGCTTCTGAATCGCCAGGTCGCGCACGGCAATGACGGGCAGCCCGCCTTTCAACTGCACCCATTTTTCGCCGCCGTTGAGCGAAAAGAACAGCCCGAATTCAGTGCCGCAAAAGAGCAGGTTCGGATTGACGTGATCTTCGGCAATCGCATAGGTCGAACCGCGTTCGGGCAGATTGCCGTTGATTGAAGTCCAGGTCTTTCCGGCATCGGTGCTTTTCATCAGGTACGGTTTGAAATCGCCGTTCTGATGATTGTTGTAAACCGCATAGACGGTGTTCACGTCGTGCTGCGAGGCCAGCACGCGATGCACGTAACTCATTTCGGGCACGCCCGGAACATTGTCAATCTTTCGCCAGTTTTTACCGCCGTCTTCGGTGACCTGAATCAGTCCGTCATCAGTGCCGATGTAAATCAGCCCCTCTTTTTTCGGTGACTCGGTGATGGCCGAAGCGTTGCCATAAAGCGCGGTTGACTGATGTTTGGCGATGGCATCAGGCCCCTGGATTTTGCCCATCACCGGCAGCCTGTTGCGGTCGAGGCCGCGCGACAGATCGCCGCTGATCAGCTTCCAGTCATCGCCGCGATTGTCGCTGCGAAAGAGCTTGTGTCCGGCGAAATAGAGCCGCGTGCGCGAATGCGGGCTGATCAGAATGGGCGCATCCCAGTTGTAGCGTTCCGCTTCCTGACCTTTGCCGGGCACGGGCACGATGCTCGTGCGTTCGCCGGTGCGTTTGTCGAAGCGCACCAGGCCGCCGTTCTGGCTTTCGGCGTAAATGATGTTCGGATCTTCAGGATCAACCTGCGAACGAAAACCGTCGCCGCCGTTGGTCATAATCCAGTCCGCATTGACGATGCCGACGGTGTTGCGCGTTCGGGCCGGGCCGCCCAGCGAATTGTTGTCCTGCGTGCCGCCGTAGACGTTGTAGAACGGTGAATCGTTGTCAGTCGTGACATCGTAAAACTGCGCGACGGGCAGGTTCGATTTGAAATTCCAGTTTGCGCCGCGATCAAAGCTTTCATAAATGCCGCCATCGCAGCCGACCAGGTAATAGTTCGTGTTGTGCGGATCAATCCAGATGGTGTGATTATCAACGTGCTTGAGCCTTTCACCGAGCGGGCGCTGCGTTCTGCCGCCGTCATCTGACACCTGAAAGACCACATTCGGAATGTACACGCGGTCAACATTCTTCGGGTCACAGATGATCTGTCCGTAATACATTCCCTGCGCGATGCTCGGACTCATGCGTTCCCAGGTCGCGCCGCGATCCTGCGAACGAAAGATGCCGCTCGCTGTGCCGGCGGCTTCGACGGTGGCATAGACCACATTCGGATCAACCGGTGAAACGGCAAGGCCGATGCGGCCCAGGTCGCCTGGCGGCAGTCCGGCGCGCAGCTTCGTCCAGGTTGCGCCCGCGTCGGTTGATTTGTAAATCGCGCTTTCAGGCCCGCCGTTGATCAGCGTGTAGAAATGCCGCCGCCGCTGCCACGATGCGGCATACAGCACCTCAGGGTTTGACGGATCAAGCACGACATCGGTGACGCCGGTGTTTTCGCTGATCTGAAGCACGGCCTTCCAGGTTTTGCCGCCATCGGTGGTTTTATACAGGCCGCGATCACCGCCGACTGACCACAGCGGCCCCTGCGCCGCGACGTAAACGACATCGCTGTGGCGCGGGTCAATCACGATGCGCCCAATGTGTTCTGATTTTTTGAGGCCGACATTCTTCCACGACCGCCCGCCATCGTCCGAGCGATAGACGCCATCGCCATAACCGGCGCTGCGTTGCGAATTGCGCTCGCCGGTGCCGACCCAGACGGTGGCCGGGTTTTTCGGATCAAGCGCAATGTCGCCAATCGAGAATGCACCTTCGTTGTCGAACACGGGCGTCCAGGTCGTGCCCGCGTTGACGGTCTTCCAGACGCCGCCCGAAGCGACGCCGACGTAATATTTCGCGCGGTCGTGCGGATCAACGGCAAAGTCAATGACGCGGCCCGAAGTGACGGCGGGGCCGATGCCGCGCAGGCGCAGCCCGGCGAACCTGCCGGAGGCCCAGGGATCAGGTGGTTTGGGTGCTTCCGGTTTGTTTTCCTGTCCGGCTTCCTGCTTCGGTTCCTGCGCGGGCCGGTTGTCCTGCGCGAAAGTCGGCAGCGGATTGAGCATGAGCAGCAGCGAGAGCAGAGTAAGGGGCAATGAGTGGCGCGGTTGTCGCACGGCTGATGACTCCTTTGAGCTTGAACTGATGATTGATGCGGTTGAAGCGTGGGAAAAAATCGCTGCTCGCGGAAACTGGC
>CAYWDW010000308.1:0-4116 GCA_964457105.1 uncultured Heliobacteriaceae bacterium | reverse complement strand
CGCAAATTATGTTGTGATCCGCCTGAAGATTTCAAGCGGGCGTGGCAGTGACCTGTTAATTGTCTGAAACAGCGACGGGCCGGATTCCAGATTTTCGGATGAGAGTATGAAATTTCGTATGGCCTGTTCGTCAGACCAAATTGGTCCGGCAGCGGCAGTTCACCCCTCGCGTGGGAAACCCTGTGGATTCAGGGCCAATCCCTGAACAGACCTGGGATGTCCCGGAACCGGATTGACCTGATCCGGGCTGGAATATAACTTGCCTGACCGGCTCTAAAATGCTGCGTGGCTGTACTGCACGAAGCCAGGGTCAACCACTAACACAGGAAGAAAAACGACCATGCTGCCTAATAAATCCATTGCCAGGCCTTTGCTGACGGTCGCCGGGCTGTTGCTGCTGCTGTTGTTGTCGCTGATTAACGCTTCAGCGCAAACCGGCACTTCGCGGCTCAGCGGCACCGTGTCGGACGCTTCCGGCGCGGTCGTGCCCGGAGCCAAAGTTACCGCCAAAAATGAAGCGACCGGAGTCACCTACACTCAGACGACCACCGATGCCGGGTTGTATTCGTTTGCCGGTCTGACGGTGGGCAGTTATGCGATCACGGTGGAGATGCCGGGATTCAAGACCGTCAACAAGACGGGCAACGTGCTGGAAGCCGGAACGCCGCTTGTGGTGGATATCTCGCTGGCCGTCGGGCAGACGACTGATGTCCTCACGGTCGAAGGCGGGTACGAAAAAGTGCAGACCAGCAACGCCACGATTGGCAATGTGGTCGAGCAGAAAGCCATCGAATCGCTGCCGCTCAACGGGCGCAATCCGCTGACGCTGATTACGCTGGAACCCGGCGTGACGCAGCGCTCATACGGCGGCGCGGGATCAGGCATTCACGTCAACGGTTCGCGCGACCGCGCTTACAACGTGACGATTGACGGCATTGAAGCGAATGAGTCGTCAGTGCCCAATCCGGTGTCGAACCTGTATCGCATCAACCCGGACAACGTTCAGGAGTACAAGGTCACGACCAACAACGCGACGGCAGAGGAAGGGCGCAACAGCGGCGCTTCAATTGCGATTGCGACGCGCAGCGGGACGAATGATTTTCACGGCACGGTTTTCGAGTTCTTCCGCAACACGGCGCTCAATGCCAATGAGTTCTTTGCCAACGCGCGCGGCACGACCAAGCCGGACATCAAACTGCACCAGTACGGCGTTGAAGTCGGCGGCCCGATCAGAAAGAACAAGACCTTCTTTTTCGGAAGCTGGCAGGGCCAGAACGTCAAGTTCACGCAGCCGATTGACCAGACCTTCGGCTTCCCGACGATTTACACGCCGTCAGTGCTGGCCGGCAAATATCGTTATTTCAAGGGCGGCACCAACAGCCCGGCGCTCGTTGACCCGAAAACCGGCGCGCTCAAGGCCGGTGTCCGCGAATGTACCAGCGCCACCGACACCGGCTGTATCGCCACTTATGACATCTTCGCCAACGATCCGCGCCGCATCGGCATTGACCCGGTGATTGCCAAACTGTTTGCTTCCTATCCGAAGCCGAACGATTACGCGGTTGGCGACGGTCTCAACACCGCCTCCTATTCGTGGAATCCGCCGACGCAAAACGAAGGGCCGAATTACGCCATCCGCATTGATCACATGATCAGCGAAAAGCACACCATGTTTGGCCGCTTCCTGTATGCCGATCAGAACACCAAAAAGGGAGACCCGCTCAATGGTCGCCCGCAGGTGTTTCCAGGCTTTCCGGCGCTGGGCGAAGTGTTCCGCGCGACCAAGAACCTGTCCATCGGCTTCCGCAGCCAGTTGACCTCAAACATCAACAACGAACTCATCTTCGGGTTTGCGCGCTTCTCGTTCCTGTTCACGCAGGGTGAAGCCAATCCTGACTTCCCGAACATCGTGCCGTTCACGTTCAATAATGCGAGCCTGCCTTACATCAACACTCCGCGCACGGCTCGTGCCGTCACGACGCCGCAGTTTCTGGATAACGTCGGCATTCTGAAAGGCGCGCATCAGATTGGCGCGGGCATCAACGTGCGGTTTTACCAGCACAACGATCAGCGCGGACAGCCGGGCGGCGTGAACGTGACGCCATCCCTGTCGTTCAGCGCCAGCGTCCTGCCGCCGACGATTCCAGCCGGGACGACGACCGGCATCAATTCAACTGACCTGACCCGCCTGCGCGGAACGATCAACGACATTCTCGGCATTCCGGCGCGCCTGTCGCAGCCGTTCATCGGCGATTTGAAGAGCGATGCATTTCTGCCCTTCATCAAGGATGGGCAGGTGTCACTGTTCGATGTGGGCACCCGGCTGAAACAGTACAACCTGTATGCGCAGGATCAGTGGAAGGTGCGCCAGAATCTGAGCATCAGTTACGGCATCCGCATGGAACTGAACACGCCGCCGAAAGAGGCCGCCAAGCGTGTTTACGTGCCGAATCAGCCGATTGACGGGTCCCGGGGACTCGTGACCTTTGGCAACGGCAAGAGCTTTTACGAAGGCGATCACAGCCTGGCTTTCGGCCCGCGCATCGGCATTGCGTGGAGTCCGGGCCGCAGCACCAGGTTTGTGGTGCGTGCCGGTTATGGCATTGCCTACGATCCGATTTCATCATTCCAGGTGACGGCGGTTATGGGACGCCCGCCGGGACTGATCAGCACCTGTGCCGCCACTGTTGGGACGACTGCCCCGGCTGGTTGTGCCAGCGTGCCGGTTGACAAGCGCATTGCCGAAGGCTTCCCGCTGCTGCTGCCCGCGCCGACGACCAAACCATCGTCATTCTTTACGCTGCCGGCAGCGCTGCTGAGCAATTCGCCGCCGGTCTCGGTGTTTGATCCCAAACTGCAAATGCCGACCGTGCATCAGTGGAATCTGAACCTGCAATACGAACTCCCGATGGGCTTCGTCGCGCAGGCGGCTTACATTGGTCGTCGCGGAACGCACCTGATGCGCGCTTATGACATCAATCAGATTGATGCCGCGCCGATTCTGAAGGACTTCCTGGCGATGCAGTCCAACCTGTCGAAGGGGTGCAATCCTGACGGGCTGAACTGTCCGACCGGAGTGACCGGACAACTGATCTCCATCGTCAACTATCCGGCCACGGTGCCGAACAGTCCGAAAGGCCCGCTGAGTCAGAGCTTCGTCAATTCCGGCACGACCATCACCGATCTCAATCAGAATGGCGCGGGCAATTTTGCCGGACGCATCGAACAGACAACGCTCGCGCTGAAGCTGCGCCCGAATCAGCAGTTCGGCGTCATTACTTATCTCGACGCAGGTGGTGATTCCTACTATCACGCCGCGCAGTTCACGTTGCGCAAGCGGTTCGAGAAAGGGGTGCTGTTCGGCATGGCTTACACCTTCGGCAAATCAATTGATGACCAGTCAGTTGACCCGGTGGGCGCGTCATCCGGCGGCGGTTTGTCCACCACCAACTCGCGCACGCCGACCAATGCTCGTAACTGGCGGGGTGAAAGATCGCGCTCGGACTTTGACCGGACGCACGTGCTGACGGCGAGCGGCGTGTGGGAACTGCCCCTTGGCAAGGGCAAATGGCTGAATACTGACAACCGGTTCCTCAATACGATTGTCGGCGGCTGGGCGATCAACGGCATCTACACCTTTATGACCGGCGAACCGTTCAGCGTGACGAGCGGCGTCAGGACGTCGAACTTCTCGCACATTTCGCGCGCTGAGGTGATCAAACCGATTGAGGCGAAACTGCAGGAGAAAGCCGGAGTGGCCGGGCCGGTGGTTTTTGCTGATGCCAGCGCCTTCAGGATTCCGGCTCCGGGTTCGGACGGTGCCGGGCGCAATATCTTCATCGCGCCGAGTTACTGGAACCTGGACCTCGGCGTCAACAAGACCTTCCAGTTGACTGAGCGGTTCAAGCTCAACTTCCGCACAGAGATGTTCAATGCGCTGAACCACACGAACTTCGATAACCCGCGCGATGCGTCAACGGGTTCACCGAACATTCTCTCAACGGTGTTCGGCCAGACCTGCTGCGCGGCAGTTGCGCCGCCGACGACGCAGACCATCATTCAAACGGGTGAATCGAGCCGCGTGATTCAACTGGCCTTGAAACTGGTCTTCTGATT
>CAYWDW010000307.1:0-6486 GCA_964457105.1 uncultured Heliobacteriaceae bacterium | reverse complement strand
CGATCAACTGGCGCGCACTTATTATCAGGGGCGGTTTTATGCGCTGCCTCACCTGATGTTCGTCATTGACCGCGCCGCGCCAAAGCGTCAGCCGACAGTCTATTTCGTCAACTCAAAACGCTACAGCTTTCACGGCGAATTCGTTCGCGCAAATTATCTCACGCTCGAACGCGGGCGGGAATTTTTCCGCCACAACTACCTTGAAGCGAACCGCCGCTTTCTGATGGGCGCGATTGCGTGTCAGAAGTCCGGCAAATTCACTTTTGAATTTCAGGAAGTTGACCAGCTCACGCCGGAACTCGTGCGCGAGGCCGACACGAAGCTGAGCCGCAGCTTTTTTGCGCCGCTTTATTTCAAGCCCAATTCGGCACAGCAGGAACAGCTTGCCGCGCAACTCAACGACGTGCCGCAACTGCGCGCCGATGAACTCAGTCAGCCGAATGATTATGTGCCGCTCAATCAGGCCCGCAACCTGGGCGTGCTGCGCCTGCTTGATCGCGTGACTGATGACACGATCATTGAGCGCAACGAAATCATCATCTTCCGCGAAGCGCCGCTGACGCTGACGCCGCTTTCGGGAATTATTACGACCAGGCTTTCGACGCCGCTCGCGCACGTCAACCTGCTGGCCAAAGGCTGGGGCATTCCGAATGCTTACATCAAAGACGCTGACGAAACATTCAAACCACTTGTCGGCAGGTTCGTTTACTTTGAAACGCGCGAGAACGGGTTCACGCTGCGCCCGGCTGAAACGCGCGAAACGGCAGAGTATGGCCGCCGGATGGCCGAACGCTCAGACCTGATGACGCCGCAGGCTGATCTGGAATATCAAAAACTGACTGACCTGAAAGATCAGCGCCGCACGGACGCGGTGCGCTTTGGCGCGAAAGCCGCCAACCTGGGCGAAGTGATGCACGCCATGCGCGTCGGCATTGTGACCGGCATTACAGTGCCGCCCGGTTTCAGCATTCCGTTTTATTACTACGATCAGTTCATCGGCGAGAACAAACTTGCTGATGAGATCACCGAAATGCTCGGCAATGATCGTTTCAATCACGATCCGGTCTATCGCAAAAAGCGGCTGGCCGAACTGCGCGACAAAATTCAGCAGGGCCGCGTCAATGCTGAATTTGAGCGCGCCGTGACGGCCAAAGTGCGCGCGATGTTTGGCGCGAAAGGCGTCTTTGCCCGCAGTTCGACCAACGCCGAAGACCTGCCCGATTTCAGCGGCGCGGGTTTGTATACGAGCGTGCCGAATGTGCGGCCCGACGGTCAGAGCTATGCGCCGCTGATGGCAGCGATCAAAACCGTCTGGGCTTCGCTGTGGAATTATGAAGCTTACGAAGCCCGCGAAAGCGCCGGACTCAATCACGCGGCGGTCTATGCGGCGGTGCTGATTCAGGAAGGGATGAATGCCGATTCGGCGGGCGTGCTGATCACGACCAATATTTTTGATCGTGAAGATCGTCAGGCAGTTTACATCAACGCCAAGCGCGGCCTGGGCATTCGCGTGGTCGAAGGTCGCCGCGTGCCTGAGCAGATCATTTATCATCCCCGTTCTGGCGCCGTTCGCGTGCTGACGCGGTCGGGCGATGACACGATGCTGACGTTTGACGCACGCGGCGGTGTGCGCGAAGTAAAAGTCGAAACCGCCCGCGCCGTGCTGACCGATGCGATGGCGCGGCGACTCGGACGCGCCGCGATGCAGATCAAACGCGCCTTTCACAATCGTGACCAGGACATCGAATGGCTGACCGTCGGCCATCAGCTTTTCATCGTGCAATCACGACCCTATATCAAAGGACCCTGAGATGACAGCAGGCAGGCGGCAGGCAGATGGCAGATGGCAGATGACAGATGGCAGAAATTTATTTTGCCGACTGCTGCCTGCTGTTCGCTGCCATCTGTCATCTGCCATCTGCCATCTGCCTGCTGCCTGCCTGCTGCTGATCTTTTCGTCCGGCTGCTCGAAGCGTGATCCTGAAGCGGCTTCGCGGGAGGCCTTAACGGCGTTGCGGACCAGGTTGCAGAATTGCGTGCGCGAATCGCAGCCGGTGGCCGGGGTCAGGCTGGCAGTGGTCTCATTTTCGCGGGAGAAGGAAGAAGCGCGGGTGCGGCTGGTGGCTTATAACCCGGCGGATGCTGGTCAGGGCAGGGCCGATGGTGCGGTTGAATTCGATGCGCCGAGTTATCTGATGAGTCGCGGGCGGTGGCTGATCAATGACAGCGGGCGCGTTTACCTGATTGACGAGCGCTGCCGCGAATTCAAGCTGAAAAATCGTCAGCTCACATTGCGTCAGAGTGAAGCAAAAGATGGCCGCATCCGGCTGGAACCGGGTGCGGCCTGCGAAATGATTCTGAGTTTTGCGCGGCTGCCTGACGACGTTCAGGAGGTGCTGCTGGTCTATGGCACTCAGGTGCTGAGCGTCCCGCCGCCACAGTCACAGCCCTGAACTGTTGGCCCCGTCAGTCTGTCGCCTCGCGCCCGGGTTTGCGCGCATAAAAATTCCTGCTGCAACCTTCACATGTAAACGCCCGATTTTCGCTGAACATCAGCAGCAGCCGTTCCACCGCATTCCGATGACGGCGGCGCGTGTGCAGCGAATGGCAGTGCGGACAACGCGGACGATTGCTTTGTTTGAGCGGAACCGGCGTTTCTTCGGCTTCGCCGTGTTCGGCGCTGCTGTAAATTTCGTGATTGCTGACCGGCACGACCGGCGGCGAACTGATTGCGGCCTGGGCCGGACGCTCCATCACCGCAGCCAGGCCGGAACTGGTAATTTTTCCTTCCCCGACCGAAACGACCATTTCAGGAGCCAACTGATTCAGACGATTCAGATCCACCGAGGATGAGACCGGAGAAAAGGATTCCGGTTTCTGACGGGACTGGCGTTTCTTTTTGCTTCGGCTGTTTGAAGGCGGGCGCACACAGAAGGCCTGAAATTGCAGGTTGCAACTGTCGCACAACAGGGTGCGAATGAAAAAGAGGCGCAAAAGCAGCGGTGGCGGCTGATAGCCGTTGCGTATTCTTGAGCTTCCACAGGAGCGGCACACTAACATTCTCGAAACCTGTCGTAATTTGAGGGCACGTTGTTTGTTGTTTACCTGGGGGGTATGCAGAGCTTCCTGACCAATGCTTTTTCGGGGATCGCAATTACCGAGGGGCGACTCGTCTTTCAAACATTCGGCTGAACGAAGGTCACTTTAGCATTTTCCTGGCGGGAGCGAAACAAAGAGATGAAAAAAGTGCGCGGCATTTTATCTGACGCAGAAGACCTGACTGGTCAGGCAGCAGAATTCAGTTTCGGCGTTGCGAGAACAGGTAGCTGGCCGCAAGAGTCGTCAGCCAGACAATCCCGGCAGTCGCGCTGATTTCACGGCTGAGCGTCTGGAGCGCATCCACCCGGTAAAAGAACAGGTGACATAACCACGCCATCAGAAAGGCGAACATCGCGCCGCGCCGCGCCCATTTCAGGTGATCGAGCAGATTCAGGCGCGACATTTCAGCATTCAGAAAACCGTCGTCGTGTTGCAGTCGTTCGTAATACCCGGCCCGGCGTTCGGCCAGTCCGGCCAGGCTCAGATCGTTCTCTTTTTCAACCATGCGTGCCGCTGACCGATAAAAGTGAATGACATTGGCCAGCCTGCCGCTGCGAAAGGCAACTTCAGCCCGCCCGATGCTGGCGCGCAGGCGGCCTGCGTCCAGTCGCAGCGCGCGCGTGAAATAACGCTCGGCCAGGCTGTCCTGATGAACTTCAAAATACGATTCGCCAATGCGTTCAAGCAGCGCGGCATCGTTGCAGGCCAGGCGACCAGCCAGGCGCAAACACGCATCGGCCCGGCGGACACACGATTCCTGCAACGACAAACCGCGCGTCGTGCGCCTTCTGATTTCAGGCGGCGCGCTTTCAAGCATCGCCCGCAATTGCAGAAACCGGCCCATTTCATACAGCAGCGCGGCATTGTGCGGTTCACGCCGCTGCGCCAGCCGGAAGTATCTGGCAGCCAGATCGAACTGACCTTCCAGCGCCAGTTGGCTGGCCAGGCTGCGCCACAACGCAGGCGGAACGGTCTTTGACGCATCCCACCGACCGCTGCTCATCAGTTGCGGCAGGTCACTTTCCTGCCAGTAAGTCAGCAAATGACACGAGCGCGGATCAAGCTTGTTCGGGCTTGCCGCGCGAAAGACCCTTTTGATGAAATCGTGGTAGCCCGCCTGGTCTGATCTGATTTCCCAGCGCACGCCGCCACCACTAATGACCGTGCGATAAATCAGCACGCCCCGGCGGCCCCGACTTTCGACATAACTGGAAATCGTTTCCAGTTCATCAATGGTTATTGCCTGCTGCTGCCCTGACAGCACTGCGTACAGCCGCGCGCCAAGACCGCGACGCCTGAGTTTCTCACCATCAAAAACAATCGCATCGCAGACAAAGGCGATCAGGCCGGCCACACAGGCCGCCGCAAACAACCACACGCCGCGCTGATAAAGATTCCCGGCGGCCACGACACCGGCCAGCAGCAGCGCGGCGCTCAGCAGCCAGAGCCAGGACTGGCGCGGACGAATGGAGACCTGGGCGGGGTTGCGTTTCATCAGGAATGCTTTTTCAGGCTCGTGGCGTGATGATGGACACGCTTCGTTAACTGGCGCTGCCAGGCGCGAAAAAAGAAAGCCCAGTCTGAACCCGCAGGATTCAGCCGGACATTTGGGCAGCGCGATTAATTGTCAGGTGTCAGCGACCGTGTCACTGACACCTGGTTGATATGTTCAATGAGACCGGCGCTCCATCAGCGGGCTGAGGTTTTTATCGAGCCGGATAAGTATGCGGAAGTTATTACTGGTGCCCTGAGGCTGAAAGCGGACATCGCGGATTTCAACCTGGGCCGGACTGCCGCCGTGATCAGTCAGGACTGCGCTGACCGGAAAGCGCGCAAAATGCAGAAAGGTCTGCGCCTGAGCCGTGCGATGCGCAGCAGCAATCACTGATGAATCGCCGGTTTCACGCGCATACCGCGTCAGACTGCCAGAATCCGGCGGCGGCTTCGTCAGGCTGAGGTTGGTCAGATAAAAAGCCTGTTCAGTCGCAATGACGGCCTGCCAGCGCAACGGATTGGCCGGGGTCGGCAGGGCGCTGGTCTGAACCTGCGCGCCGCCATCACGCGCCTGCGCCGTGACGGCCAGTCCCTGGATTCGATGCAGCGCCACCTGATGCAGCCAGGCCAGCATTCCCAGGTAAAGACACATCACCGCCAGCGCACCGATGCTGATCGGGCGCGCCGCGCGCTCATTCGCGCTGAAAGCAAATCGCAAACAGACCGCGCCGCCAGCCAGCACCAGCCACAACAGCCTGACAGCAAGGTCCGCCTGCGGCGCTGAAACAATCACGGCCACCATCAGCAGCAGCACCGCGATCTGAATAAACATCTGCCGCGTCGTTCTGGCCGTGATGAAAAACATCGCGCCGCCCAGCAGCACCCACAGCCAGGGATCAATCACAAAGGCAATATCACCGTAAAACCAGCGATCATCCCAGGGCAGAAACGGACGCCAGCCGTAGGAATTGAGAAAATCAAGCAGCGGATGCGTGGCCATTCCCAGCAGACTCAGGCCACACAGCGGCCCGAAGCGCGCACCGCTCCGCTGCCAGCGCGACCAGCCGTAAATCAGCGCCGCCAGCACGAGCGACAGTGCCGGCACCAGGGCGACCGCGTGCGTGATGCCGCGATGATGCTCAAGGTAATAAAGATTACCGAACAATCCCGTCACAATATCAATGTCAGGAAAGTTGGCCGCCAGCACCAGCGTCGCCGTGCCCAGCGGCGTGAGGCGTTTGAGCCCCGTTTCAGCCAGGGCCAGCCCGACCAGTGAGTGTGTGATGTTGTCCATAAATTGATCGTATCACAGCGCGCCTCAGCCCCTGCCGCGCCGGATGTGATGGTTTGCCGACCCTCACAGGGAGCGCAGGTCACAAGGAGCGCAGGCGTCCCGCCTGCCCTGTTTGCAGGTAAATGTCCTTTGATCGAAGCCAGGCAGGCGGGACGCCTGCGTTCCTTGTGATCGGCGCTCCCTGTGCGGATCGGGCATGCTATAATCCGGCGTCTGCGGTTATGTTCAGAAGAGCCTTCAGGAATCTGCTGAATCTGAATGATCCTCCCGAACGCACGGCGCTGGCCTTTTCGATTGGAGCGATCATCGGATTCTCTCCGCTGCTTGGATTGCACACCATTCTGGCAGCGGTCGTTTCGGTCGTCTGGCGCCTGAACAAGCCGGCGATCTTTACCGGCATTTACATCAACAATCCGTGGACGATGACCCCGATCATTGCGACTTCGTGGGCGGTAGGTCGGCTCTTTGTCAGCGTGCCTGAAGTCAGACTGCCGGCATTCAGTTTCAGCGCCCTGCTGACGGCTGATTTCTGGCAGGCCATCGCCGCGCAATGGCCGCAACTGCTGCCGTTCGCCATCGGTGCCACGATTCTTTCGATC
>CAYWDW010000306.1:0-6491 GCA_964457105.1 uncultured Heliobacteriaceae bacterium | reverse complement strand
CGCCTGCCGGAGTGATGACCGTGCCGTTGAAGGTGTAGCCATAGCGTCCTTCGGCAAAACCGTTGGTGCAGACTCGGGTGCGGAATCGCCCCAGTCCGCTGCTGCGCTCATCCTGTTCATTGACGGACTGCGCGTTAACGGCGGGCACCAGGCTGTGCCGGGCGTCAAAGCGGTTGCTGCCCGCGCTGAGCAGGCCGAGACAAAGTATCGTCAGCAGGGTCAGTGTGATCTGTCTGTTCATCATCATAGGCCTTCTTACCTCCGTCCTCGCTCCGGGTTGGTTATGGCAGGAAACTCAGTCCTGCCGGTTGATTGACAACGCGCACACTGCTGCGAGCCATCAGTCAGCCCTGCTGTCGGCAGAGTTGAAACTGAAGGCACACGGGCGTGAATCTGAGCGCCTGTTTTGTGTGCGATCACTGACCAGTACGGCGGGATTTTGATAACTGGATTGCCGGAGCGGGGCGGGGAAATAAAATTATTTGCGGGCGGGTGTCACGGCTTTCAGGTTTTGGACGAGCGCCAGGAAATCATCCGGCAGCGGCGCTTCAAATTTGAGCCACTGCTGCGTCAGCGGATGCCGGAACTCAAGGCGGTAAGCGTGCAGCGCCTGGCGTGGAAATTCAATGAGGCGTCCGGGTGTTCTGGCCGCGAGGTACATCTTTTCACCGACGAGTTGATAACCGCGCAGCGCCGCCTGCACGCGAATCTGATGGCGCTTGCCGGTGACGAGGCTGACTTCAAGCAGCGCGGTGTCAGTCCATTTCTCAAGCACGCGGTAACGGCTGATGGCCTGCTTCGCCTTTGGGTGATCGGGCCAGGTGACGCGCTGCGTTTTGAATTTGTCATCCCAGCGCAGAAAGTCCTGCCAGAGGCCCGACTCAGGTTGCGGATGGCCGTAAACAACGGCGCGATAAATGCGCTGCGGTTCGCGGTGTAGAAACTGTTCCTTCAAATTCTCCTGCGCCCTGCCGGTTTTGGCGAACAGGACCAGACCCGTCGTGTCGCGGTCAATGCGATGGACCACCTGCGGTGTGCGTTTGCCCTGCGGGCGCAGGTAAGCGAGAACCCGGCTTTCGAGCGAAGGCGTGCCGTCCGGTTCGTCAGGATCAACCGTCAGCAGCCCGGCGGGTTTGTTGAGGATCAGCAGGGAATCGTCCTCATAAATGATGTGCAGGTTGGTGCCTTTCTTTTTGAACGACACACGACGCTTTGCGCTGCCGGGGCGATTCATCCACAGCCGCACGGTTTCGCCGGTCTGCATGCGGCGTCCGGCGTCATCAACCGTCATCTCCTGCTCGCCCAGAAAAATCCTGCCGCGTTCAAGCGCCGTCAGCGCGCGCGACCGCGAACCGAGCCGCAGCTCCGCCGCCAGCCATTTATCCAGCCGCACCCCGGCCTCTGCTTCACTGACCTGCCAGTTTGGATCATTCATAGGGGCGTTAGTATGAATGACCTGTGCCGTGAAAGAAAATCGGGATGGTGATGCAAAATAAAAGTTCGACAAGCTGCCGGCTTGTCGAACTTCAAAGGCAGTTTTGAATCGCCACTGAACCTGGTTGTTATCGGGTCAGCATCAGATTGACGGCGGCGAGGTAATCAATGCGCACGCCGAGGCGACCTTTGAAGGCCGGGTTCTGCGTGTTCACATTGACGCCTGAATTGACGATGGTCTGGTTGAGCAGGCTGCGGTTGGCCCGCGGATTGACGGCCAGCAGCAGCGCCGCCTGGCCCGTCACCAGGGGGGTTGAAAATGAAGTGCCACTCCACGTGGCCCAGCGGCCACCGGGCCACGCGCTGTACAGGCTGACGCCGGGCGCGCACGATTGAATGTCGGTGTTGTAATTGGCAAACGAGGCTTTGACATCATTGTTGCCGACTGAAGTCACCGAAAACGTCTTGCTCTTTTCATCCGCCGGGTAATGAATGGCGTTCTGATTGTCGTTGCCTGCGGCGGCGACCATATAAACTGACTCGTAGGCGTAATTCAGCGCGTCCTTGATCAGCTTGTCCTCCGCCAGCAGGCCGAAACTCATATTGATGATCTGCGCGCCGTTGTCTGTGGCAAAGCGAATGGCTTTGGCGATATTGAAACTTGTGCCCTGACCATTCTGGTCGAAGGCGCGCAGCGGCATGATGCCTGCATCGGGCGCGGTCAGGTTGATCAGTCCGGCCACAAAGGTTCCGTGCCCGTAACCTCTGCCGCCCGGCACTTCGCTCGGATTGCCATCATTGTCCACGAAATCATAAACCGGATAGACGATATGACCGGCAAGCAGCGGGTGGTTGAAATCAAGGCCGGTGTCAATGACCGCGACTCTGACGCCCGCGCCGCGCGTGACCTGCTGCGCTTCAGCCAGGTGCAGATTGTTGATGGACGGCTGGCCGTAAAATTTCGGCGGTGACTGCCCGTCCACAAAGGCGGCGCTGGTCTGATCAACAAAGGCGGCGCTGGTCTGCCTGATTTCGGGCGCTTTGAAATTGAAGTTGGGGCCGGAAAAGGTCGTGACAGGATCAAGGCTCGTTTCTGTCACCTTGTCCTCAACCCTGCTGCCTGGCGGAATCGCCAGCAGGTACTGATCGGCGCCAGCGAGTTGCTCGATGATGGAAGTCTGATGCCGGGCGTTGAAGGCATTGATGTCACTGCCTGGCAGCAGCCCGACCACAATTTGAAACGGCTGGAAGGTGTCTGCGTCGGCGCCTCTGACGCGCGGCGGCGCGGCGGCGGTTCCGGCAATCAGCACCGTCAGCAGCAGGACGAAACCGAAAAATCCGGCACGATTATTCATGGTTGTCTCCCTCTCTGGTCAGCCGCCGGCGGTAAGGGGAATCCGCGGCGATGGTGTCCGATAAAAATAAATGGTGCCCAGTAATACGGATGATCGAAGTGTTGTCTGAGTCTGAGCGCCGCCTCGCGCAAGGCCTGGCGCGGTTGTTGTCCCTGCTGGAGGCGCGCATAAAAATCGGCCATCAGTTGCGCGGTGGCCGGATCATTCACGGCCCACAAACTGACGATCAGCGCCGCCGCTCCGGCAGTCAGAAAGCCGCGCACCAGTCCGGGAATCTCGTCACCCGCATAAATGCGGCTCGCCCCGGTGCTGCACCCGCTCAGCGTGACGAGCGAGGCCGGAATGCGCAGCGCGCAGACATCGTAAAAATTCAGCCACGTATCAGCCAGCCGGAAAGCCGAAAACATCGGGTTGTCCTGGCGAAAGACCGCGTGCGAAGCGATATGCACGAGGTCGCTGTGCGGCAGGTTTTCAGCCAGCGCCTGCGAATCGGCGGCGGCTCCGGTGAAACACTGCGCTGCCGGAAAGAGTCGCCGAATGGCGTTGATCTCTTCGTTGATCTGCGGCGCGATTTCATCAGCCGCGCCAAAGATCAGCGCCCGTTGGCCGTGCCGCTGCGGCTGGCGCGCGCACAGCGACAACAGCCGCGCCCCCGGCGCATAAGCCACTTCGTAACGATCAAGCAGATAAGCTTCGCCGTCAAAGAGCGCATGAAACGGCACGTTGTGCAGCAGGTCGAACGGAATAAAGATCAGTTTGCGGCCCGTGATGACTGACGCGACGGGCGCAAAGAGCGCCTCGTAAAGTTCGCGCAGACATGCATTGGCGCTCTCGCGCAGCGTCGTGAAACTGGCGTCAATGTACTGCTGCCCGTAACGGAACTTGTCGAAGTGAAACCGCAGTTCCAGAATCAATTCCCTGAGTTCGTGGCGACAAGCGCGGGCGTGAATCACATTGAGCCGCTCACGATCAATCACGAAAATCTTCAGCGCCTCCTCGTCGAAGTAATATTCGACGACCGTTTCATCTTCATCGAGCAGCCCGCGCAGTTCAGTGACGGTCAGGCCCGAAGGATTCTGCATCAGCACAAAATCAGCATCGAAAATCTGCGCCTGCCTGACGACTTCGGCCAGGGCCTGTTCGCGGACGGTGATTTCGTGCTGCCGTCTTTGATCGGTGTCAAGTCGGCGGCTCTGGTTTTCGGTTTCAGCCTGGCTGACGCGGCTGTAAAACCAGTGGAGTTCCGCGCGCAACTGCTGCCAGCGTTCGGCGAGGGCCTGTGCCGGTGCGCTCTGGCCTTCGGGCACCACCTTCAAGTCATTGATGACCAGATCAACCAGCGTGCGGGCCTTGCGACTTTCGAGGTAATAAAAGGCTTCGGCCTGCTTTTCCGGGCTGCCCTCGCGCAGGCACAGCCTGATCAGCTTTTCATAAACCCGCAGCTTGTCGCGGAAGAACGCGCGGCGAAATTCATCCACGCGAATGTTGCCGCGAATCAGTTCGATGAAGGCGACAGCCTGCGAATAATGGTCGTAAGCCTGCTGCGCCTGGCCCAGACTCAGCCAGATATCACCGAGCAAGTCGTGTGCCTGTTCAGCCAGCCAGGGCGTTTCAGGCCCGCTGTCGTGCGCCAGCAACTGCTCGCACATCTGCCGCGCTTCATCGGTCCGCGAGGTGGAAAACAACGCTCTCGCGACGACCAGGCGGGCCGCCGCCGTGCGGGCTGGCAGTCCGAGGCGGCTGAACAGACTTTCAGCGCGTCCGGCCAGCGCGCAGGCTTCATCCGGCTGCTGGCGATTGAGCGCCAGTTCCGCGAGATACAAATCCAGCAGCCCCGGCCAGACTTCATTGCCTTCGAGGCGAAAGGCCTCCTGCGCCGACCGCAGCGCCTGTTCGGCTTCGTCGGGCGCGGCCTGCCGCAGTTTCGCCAGACCCAGCCAGGTCAGTGCCTTTGCCGCTTCCGCGCGAAGGCCAGGCTGACTGAAGCCCTGATGCGCCTGGGCGGCCAGGCGCGCCGCTTCGTCAGGCACGTTCAGTTGCAGATAAATTTCGGCCAGATCAAGCTGACACAGCGCCATCATGCGCGCTTCACCGAGGTGCGTGAATTCATCGCTGACTTCGTGCAGCACGCGCATCGCCAGGTGATATTCGCCCTTGAGAAAATGCAGATAGCCCAGACTGTAGCGAGCCTGCGCCGCCAGCAGGCTCATCTGCTGCGCCCGGCTCAGTTCATAAGTCAGTTGATAGGCTTCAGCCGCCTCGCGAAAGTCATCAAGGCTGGAATAGATATTGGCGCAGTTGAGGCTGGCGATGGCCAGCGCCTTGTCATCACCGAGCGCGCGAAAAACGTCGCGGGCGCGATGATAACAATCCAGCGCCTGCGGATACTGATCCAGCCGGTGATGAATGTTGCCGACATTGACCTCAAGCTGCGCCGCCAGCAGTTGTTCATTGTGCGCGAGCAGCACCGTCCGCGCCTGCGCGCCGAGCGTCAGGGCTTCGTCATACCGGCCCAGATACATCAGCGGATCAATCATCGAACGCGCAATGCGCGCCGCTTCAACCGGCTCATCGAGTTCGCGGCAGACCTGCGCGGCCTGTTCATACCAGCTCAGCGCGTCGGCGTAGCGTCCCAGAAAGTGCAGCGCCTGCGCCCTGGCCCGCAACCCAAGCACGTGCGCCCGCCGGTCGCGGATGTGCAGTGATAACCGGTACATGATTTCAGCCAGGCGATAAGCCTGCTGCGGGTCGGAGCGCACGTAAAAATCAACCTTCTTTTTCAGCCGCTCAATCAGGCTCAGACTGATTTCAGACTGCGCAGGCCGCCGCTCGCCATCGAGGTCGCCGGGTTCGAGGGCGTTGAGCAATTCATCAACTGTCAGCGGCTGTGCGATCTGATCCATAGCACGGTGAAATGGCTGCTCAGGAACCTGTCGTGGTGGTCATCTGCGGAATGCTGATTTCACCTTCGGGCACCTGAATTTTCAATTGATAACTTCCCGCCGGAATGCCGGTGAACCGGAAAAGGCCGCGCGCATTCGTCTGCGTGCTGAACGTCTGCTCATTGTCACGCCACAGTTGCACCGGCAGGGGTGACGCGGGCGCGCGGTGTCCGGCCTGCACCTGACCAATCAGGTCTTCAGTTTCATCGCTGCGCTCAAACCTGAGGTCAATGTCATAACCTTCAGCGCGGTAAAGAACCTGGCGACTGATGGCGGGCGTTTCGCTGCCAGGCGCAGTGCGCACGGGCGCGAGCCGTTGCGGAAAGAGACTGTCAAAAATCAGTTGCACAATCAGTTGCCGCAGCGGCGGACGGGATGCGGCCTGCTCCCTGAACCTGCTGACGACGCGGGCAATCACCTGTTCGGGAAAGGTGATTGAATCGTCTGCTGCCGCCAGGCGTTCGACGGCGAGCAGCCAGCGCTGATTTTCAAGACACTGCGGACAGCCGGTTTCAAGATGCGCCGCGCGGGCGGCGCGTTCGGCTTCGGCGCTCTGGCCGTGCAGGTATTCGAGCAGTTCTTCCAATGACAGGCAGTTCATGCTGCTTGCCTCCCTGTAGTGTGATTGGGGCAAATAATCACAGACCCGGATGATGTTCCGGGCTGACCGGGCGATCCGGCCAGGCAGCGACCCGCAGGCTGTGCGATCCTGTTTATGCGGGCGCGCTGCTGCGCCGGGCGTCAGGTCAGTTCAGTCCAT
>CAYWDW010000305.1:0-6578 GCA_964457105.1 uncultured Heliobacteriaceae bacterium | reverse complement strand
CCGCCGCAACGTGAACCCGAACACCATAACCAACAGACAAATTTCAGAACACACCGGATACGCTATGAAAAAGCTGATCTCCCTGACTGCTTTACTGCTGCTGAGTTTGACGGCCCTCGCCCAGAATGCGAAATGGCAGGTGGATGACATCGTCAATGCCGAAAGCGCCGGGCAGTTTGCGATTTCACCCGACGGCAAATGGGCCGTCTGGGTGAAGACGACCGCCGACAAGGACAAGGACGGCAGAGTCTCGAACCTGATGCTGTCGTCGCTGACCGAAAAGCGCGAAATCGAACTGACGCGCAGCACTGAATTCAATAACACCGCGCCCAAATGGTCGCCCAATGGCCAGTGGATTACGTTCATCAGCAATCGCCCGGTGCCAAAGGCCAAACCCGCTGAAGGCAGCGGCCCGCGCCCGCAGTTGTTTGCGCTGAGCGCTTACGGCGGCGAGCCGATGAACCTGACCGGCGGCGACCGCGGCGTGATGAGTTATGAATGGCTCGATGATGACACGATCATCTTCACCGCGCAGGAAGAACCGACGCAATACGAAAAGCAGCTCAAGGAAAAGAAGGACAGTTCAGTCGTCGTTGATGACGAAGCGAAAGCGCCGCCCGTGCGCCTGTTCAAGCTTGCGGTCAAAGGCAAAAAGATCACGCGCCTGAGCGACAACCCCGACCGCATTCAGTCGTTCGCGCTCGCCCGCAACAGGCAGCGCGTCATCACGATTCACGACCGCAGCCTGCGCTTCGTTTACGATCAGCAGATCAAACCCGCAGTCTTCGTTTACAACCTCGCGGACGGCACGCGGCAGCAGTTGTTCGCCGATGGCAAAACCGTCGTGACGCAGGTCAGCGCGGCGCGTGACAGCGACGGTTTTTATCTCGTCACCGATTACACGACGCATCCGCAATACGTCAACGCTTCGATCAGCCTGGTGCATTACTACGACCCGGCGAGCAATAAACTGACGCCGGTGCCGCTCGACTGGGAAAACGGACTGACGGGTCGGCTTGAAATCACCAGTGACGGATTCGCCGCGCTGCTCGCCAATGGCGCCAGGCACCGGGCGGCCCGCTACACGCGCGACGGCGCAACCTGGAAACGCGCCTGGCTCGAAGGCGAACACGCCGCAAATATTTTTGGCCTGGAACTGAGCGCCGACAGTCGCACGCTGTTGTATACGTCTTCGACCGCCAGCACGCCGCTGCAATGGTTTCGCGCCAGGCTTGACGGCAATCGCATCACCGACGCCGCGCAACTGACCGACCTGAATCAGAACCTGAAACAGCGCACCAAAGCTCGCACCGAAATCGTGCGCTGGAAGGGCGCGCTCGATGAAGAAGTCGAAGGCATTCTGTATTACCCGCACAATTACGAAGCCGGAAAGAAATTTCCGCTGATGCTCGCCATTCACGGCGGGCCGCACGGCGCTGATTTTGATGAATGGGAAGAGTCGTGGGCTTATCCGAACAATCTGATCTGCGAGCGCGGTGCCTTCGTGCTCAAGCCGAATTATCACGGCAGTTCAAATTACGGGCTGAAGTTCGGCGAATCAATTACGAACGGTAAGTATTACGACCTCGAAGTGCCGGATCTTGAAAAGGGCGTTGATGCGCTGATTGCGCGCGGGCTGGTTGATGCCGACCGCGTGGGCACGATGGGCTGGTCGAACGGTTCGATTCTTTCGATTGCGCTGACGGTGGCCAATCCTGACCGCTACAAAGTGTGCGGCGCGGGCGCGGGCGATGTCGAATGGACCAGCGACTGGGGCAACGCGCATTTCGGCGCCTCGTTCGACAATCATTACTTCGGCAAATCGCCGCTCGAAGACCCGCAGCTTTACATCCGCAAGTCGCCGTTTTACCAGATGCACAAGGTCAAAACGCCGACGATCATTTTCTTCGGCACCAACGACACGAATGTGCCGACGCAGCAGGGCTGGCTGCATTACCGCGCCCTGCAGCAACTCGGCCAGACCGATGTGCGCTTCATTCTCTTTCCCGGCGAACCGCACAGCTTGCAGAAGCTTTCGCATCAGCGCCGCAAGCTGGAAGAAGAACTGGCGTGGTTCGACAAATATCTGTTCAGGACGAAGGCCGATGACAACGACGCTTTCAAAAAGGATTCGCCGCTCGCCCTGGCGCTGAAGCTGAAAGGCTACAGCCGCGTCGGCACGAATTACGGGCGTCTCGAAAAAGGCCGACTGATTCCTGAAACGGTGAAGTCCGGCAGCCTGAAAGCTGAAGTGGGCCGCTTTGAAATCACGCGCGCGCAGTTTGCGGCCTTTGATGCAACTTACAAATTCGAGGCCGGGACTGAAAACTACCCGGCCAATAACCTCAGCTTCGAGCGGGCAAAGGCGTATTGCGAATGGCTGAGCCGACTGACCGGACAGACTTATCGCCTGGGCGAAGCCGCCGAACTCGAAGCAATCTATGAAGCTGCCAGAGATGGCGAAAACACGCTTGATTACTGGGCCGGTTACGCCGTCAATCCCGATGACGCGGCGCGGCTGCAGCAAAAGATTGCCGAACTCGGCGCGGGCGCACCGCTGCTCAGAGAAGTCGGCAGATTCAAAGGCGCGGGCAGCGATGAACTCCTCTTCGATCTCGGCGGCAACGTCGCCGAATGGGCCATCGCCAAAGATGGCAGCGGAGTGGCCCTGGGTGGCAGCGCCGATCAGCCCGTTGACGGCAAACGCGCGCGCAAATCACCGGCCCCGCCATACACCGGCTTCCGCGTCGTCAAAGGCGAAGCGCCGAAGCCCGCCGAAAGCGGAAAGTAGGCGCGCAAAGCCGGGCAGTGTGACCTGCGGCCTGACAAGCCCGTGAGTCTGGCCGCTATTGTTCCTGCCCTTTCAGCCCAATGGCATTGAATTAAGCCCTGGAGCGCGGGTAGCCTGCCCGCTCCTGTCTGGCACAGCACTGAGCGGGCAGGCTGCCCGCGCTCCCATGCGTGCCCCTGTTTCCTTAATTCAATGCCATTGCCCTTTCAGCCTCTTGCCTGGACCCGGCCAGCTCATTAAGAAGCGAATAGCTGGTGAGACGGTTTGTGCTGTCTTCAGGAATGTTTTTGAATCAGAACGCTGACTCAGCCAGCGTGGCCAGAATCCTGGCCGAAGTCTGCCCTGCATTGGCCTGTAGTAAGTTACCGTGCGCAAACGCCAACCGGCTTTAATCAAGGCCCTGGTGAATCGGAAAATGAGGCGAAACGTTTTGCCTGAAATGGCACATGTACATGCAGGAACGTCTCAGATTTATTGAGCGCTGAATCAGCCATTCCGCAGCCGGGGCGATAAATGACGAAAAAAAAGGATTTAGCTGCTGACAACGAGTTCATTCAGAAACTGAAGGCGCTGAGCGCCGAGTCCCTTGAGGCTTTTCGCCGCCACGCCACGCGCATCAAACTGGCAGCAGGGCAAAACCTGTTCCGGCAGGGCGATGAACTCCGCGAGGTATATCTGATTGAAACCGGATTTATCAGAATGACGCGGGCGGAAATCAATGGCGAGGAACGACCCATTGAATTCCGCGCGCCTGGCAGGATCCTCGGCGCTGCCGCCGTGTTTTCAGGCAGGCCTGCGCTGATGACTGCGGCTGCGCTGACCAGATGCACGGTGTCTCGCCTGTCTGCCGAATCGTTCCGAAGTCTGGTCAGAAACAATCCTGCGCTGGCAGAGTACCTGCTCGAAACGCTCAGCCGGATGTTTTATGACCAGGTGATTTACCGGTCACAGTTGAAAAGCTTTCCGGCGCGCGTCCGGCTGGCCTCACTGCTGCTGCAATTTCTGCCTGCCGCGCAGCCGCCCGCCGCCACAGACCTTCGCCTGGAATTGCCTGCCTCACATCACGATCTGGCCGGATTTCTGCTGATCACGCCGGAACATTTCAGCCGCCTGCTGCGTGAAATGGAAGACGAGGGAATCATCCGCCGACAGAAGGGCTGGATTATAGTGCCAGGTCTTGACTGGCTCGTTCAGGAAGCGGGAGGGAGCCGTCAGGCAGAACGCCCCACTTGATCTGGATCAGGTTCAGGCTTGATCTGGATCAAGCCTTTTTCCGGCAATCTCTTTTAGTATGCAGGTCCGGTAAGGTTCGTGGAGGCAGTTGCGTTTTACCCTGAATGTCAATTGTCATCCAAATGCAGACTACGAAACTACAGGAGAACATCCTATGTTGAAAAAAATGTTGTTCACTAGCATTGCCCTGATCGTTACTTTGACGGCAGCATTTTATGAAGCACTAGGTAAACCAATAAGCTGGGGTTGCGAAAAGTATTGTGGTGCCGGATGGCCTGTTAGAACCTGGGAAAGATCATGTGACGCCGGGCCCTGGGCCTGCAAGGTAACTCAATGCGCTGCCCACATAGAAGATTGCGAGTATAGAGACAACTTTGTTGATCTGTGTGGTGTCCCTGCCGGGGCATGTGGATTTTGAGAGCCAGGAACGGGGATGGGAAACCCCGGCTGAACTTAATGACGGGAGGAAGTATGTTCAAGCTGAATGTCAGGCGAAAAAGAATGCTGATCACACTGGTTCAGTTGATGGTCATTGTCGGTCTTTCAATCGTCGGCGGTCGGATCATTCATTCACGACTGCTGGCAAAACAGGTGCGGGTCAGCGGGCCGATTCCTTACACGGTCATGCTGCGGGAAACTTCTTATGGCGCGGATGGGACTGCGACAGTTACTTCAGACACGACAGAGGCTATCCGTGCAGACGGCTCACGCCTGTTCAGCCGCACGCCATTACAGAATCCGGCTGAAGGCGTCGTGCGTGATCTGACGCTGGCATCGGGCGTGGAGGTCATCATCAATGATCTGTCAAACCTCAAAAGCACTGTGGCGCCGGGCTTCCTGAAAAACAGAAAACTCGCTGACATGCATCGTGATCCGGGGGCAAATTGCATCAATTCGTTTGACGGCAAACCATATCTTTCAGGCCCTGTGAAAGAGGTTGTTGAGGGCGAGGAGATCATTGCAGGGTACAGGACCGTGCGGATTTCATCCGGTGCTGTCACAAGCTGGCTGGCGCTGGATTACGGCTGCGCCTGTGTGAAAGACCGGATTGATTTCGGGAAGGGCAAAGGTTACAGCGAACACCACCTGGTGGCTCTTTATCCAGGCGAACCGAATGCCGCCTTATTCACTGTGCCTGAACAGGCCAGGGAAGTGCCGCCTTCCGAGCGGATGCTGGCAACCTGGAAAGGGAATTGCGGGCCGGATTGCACCGAACGCCGTAATCAGCAGCTTCGCCGGATGGATGAGGCGTATGACAGAAACCGCCCGACACAGTAGCTATCGGGCAAGGCAGAAAACCGGGCAGGCAGCTGCTCACTTCACAACCAACTATTCCTGATAAAAAATCGGAAGACCGGCTGCGGCCAGCGTAGCCAGAATCTTTGCTGAAGCCTGCTCGACCTCGGCGTGCAGCAAATTGCTGTGCGCGTCCATCGTGACAATCGCGGGAAAATCGCTCACGCGCAAATGCCACATCGCTTCGGGAATGCCGAATGCGAGCGGCTTCGCGTCCGGCAGGCTTTATCTTGCTTTTGTTTTCAGCCAGCGTTCGAGGTCGGATGGCTGCGTGAAATCAAGCAGGGCTTCGGCCAGCTTGTCCAGCTTCGTCGTCGAAAGCTGCTCAATTCTTTCGGTGACTGTTTCGTCAAGTTTTCCGAGCCTGCGTTTCAACTGGCGCATGACTACCGCGAGGCGACCTTCTTTTTGCCCGGCTGCCTGTCCTTCTTTGCGCGCGATTCTTTCCCAACTCGTGACGTATGGCATTCTCTTTCCTCCGGATATTTCTTCGATTTCCTGTCCAAGCTGTCGCACCAGGTCTTCCGGCAACTGAATGATCCAGTCCAGAAAACGCAGCAATGAGCGAATCTGTTCGCGCTCATAACCGCCGCGCAACAGGCGACGGATCAGATGGAGTTTGACTGCGTATTTACGCTCCGGCTGTCCCTGTGTCTTCAGCAGTTCAAGCTGCGCCAGCACGACCAGCGCAAACGGATTGCGACTCTGTTCAAGTTCACTCTCGCGTCCGCGCCAGTCGGTCAGCTTCACGACCGGAAATTCAAACACCAGCCGACAGCCCCAGCGGGCAACCTCATAACGTCCCAGCACGGTTTTCCCGGAGTTGCCGGTGACTACGCCCAGGCTGACGACTTCGGCGTTATACCGGTCAGTAATGCGGTAATTGTAAACGTACATCCGCTGATTGAACTCATCGGTTGCGCGGCCCTGAATCTCGCTGTGCAACAAAACCCAGAGTTCACGCCCGTTCTTCAGCCAGACCTGCGCCAGTTTATCGGCGAGGCGTGAGCCGGTTTCGTGAGCGGGGCTGAGCTTGTGCAGTTCCTTGTCAAGAAAGACAGGCTTGCGCGACCAGTCAATCTCCGCCGAGATTTCAGGAAAGAAAAATTCCATGAACTCCCGAAAGTGATGATCGAGCATGTCCTTCCAGGCGTTGTCGCCAGGCGAGCCCGATTGCTGTTTTGACCGGGACTGCTTTTTCATCTCAGAAGACCGGCTCAGCCAGTGTCGCCAGAATTTTTGCTGAAGCCTGCTCGAC
>CAYWDW010000304.1:0-6588 GCA_964457105.1 uncultured Heliobacteriaceae bacterium | reverse complement strand
TGATAGTCGTGGCGCGCTGAGCCTGGGTACGCATCGCTTCCATCGTGCTATTGGCCAGAGACTGATTGAAAGGGAACAGGTCTCTGGCCAATAGCACGCTGGAAGCGATGCGTACCCAGGCTCAGCGTCACTTCTTTTGCGGACCAGGGCGCAGTCCGGCACTGCGTTGCAGGGAGGATTTCAAATGAACGCAAAACTCTTGCGCATCTTGCTGCTGCTGATGGTTCCGGCAGCCTTGCCAATGGTCATTTCAGCTCAGACGCCGGTGAAGGCGAACGGCACGGTCAGTGGCCGCGTGGCCATTGGCGACAGGGGCGTGGCCGGGGTTGAAGTGCTGCTGATGGCGAACAATTCCACAGGCCTTGTCATGATCGTCAATGGCAGCCTGGGCAGCAGTCAGTCGCCGCCACAGACGGCGACGACTGATGCTGATGGTCGTTACCGGCTGACGGGCATTGCGCTGCCTGGCAAAAGCCGCCGGGATTATTTATTCTTGAACCCGCCACTCGACGGGTTCAATCAGATGACGCACACGAACACGCAACCTGGAAAAATTTACCTCGATAACAGCGCCACCACGCGCGTGGCTGACGAAGTGGTGCAAACGATGCTGCCGTATTTCACTGAAATTTACGGCAACGCTTCGAGTTCGCATCAGTGGGGGCAGCGCGCCCGGCAGGCCATCGAAGAAGCGCGGCAGCGCGTCGCGCAACTGCTCAATGCCGACAAGACCGAAATCACTTTTCTGTCAGGCGGCACCGAGGCCGACAACCTGGCCATCAAGGGCATTGCCGAAGCGCACGCCGACAAGGGGCGACACCTCATCACTTCGCAGATCGAGCATCCGGCAGTGCTGACAACGTGCGGGCAGCTCGAAAAACAGGGCTGGCGCGTGACTTACCTGCCGGTTTACGGCGAAGGCATCGTGCGCCCGGATGACGTGCGCGCGGCGTTGTGCGATGAAACAACGCTCGTCACGGTCATGCACGTCAACAATGAAATCGGCACGATTCAGCCGATTCAGGAAATCGGCGCGCTCGTCAGAACACGCCGCGAGGCCGGACAGCGGCATCTGCACCTGCACACCGATGCGGTGCAGGCGGTCGGCAAAATTCCGGTTGATGTCAGGGAACTCAGCGTTGATCTGCTGTCGCTGTCAGGTCACAAGCTGCACGGGCCGAAAGGCATCGGTGCGTTGTACGTGCGGCGCGGCGTGCGTTTGCGCTCGCAGATGCACGGCGGCCATCACGAACGCGACCGGCGCGCCGGAACTGAAAGCGTGCCGCTGATTGTCGGACTCGGCAAGGCCGCAGAACTGGCGCGATTGCGGTTGCCTGAATTGATGACGCACACGCGCGAACTACGTGATTACCTGGAAACAGAAATTCTCAAACGCATTCCTGACACGCTTCGTAACGGCGATGACAAACGTCGCGCGCCGCATATTGCAAGCCTCAGCTTCGAGCATGTCGAAGGCGAAGGGCTGATGATTTCGCTTGATCTGAAAGGCGTGGCCGTTTCGACCGGTTCGGCCTGTTCGTCAGGCTCGCTTGAACCTTCGCACGTGCTGATGGCGATTGGCTTGCCGAGCGATACGGGGCGCGGCTCGCTGCGGTTCAGCCTGAGCGGTGACACCACCCGCGCCGACATTGATTACGTGCTGGAAGCGCTGCCGCCGCTGGTCGAAAAGCTGCGCCGCCTGTCACCGCTGGCCCGGCAGAAACGAAGCGCGCAGCCCGAACCCGCATGAATATTCACGCCACCTGATTCCTGAATCCTGATTCCTGATTCCTGATTATCTAAAAACAGGAGTCAGGAACCAGGATTCAGGAATCAGTCTGGCAATGACACTGAACGCCTGATCCCAAAGGATGTATGTACAGCGCAACAGTGCTTGACCATCTTGAAAATCCGCGCAATGCGGGTGAACTCGCTGACGCTTCGGCGCGCGGTGAAGCGAGCAATCCGGTTTGCGGTGACCTGCTGCACCTGTCGCTGAAGGTTGATGATGGCAGAATCAGCCGCGCTGCGTTTCAGGTCAAAGGCTGCCCGCCAAGCATTGCCGCCGGATCAGTGCTGACTGAACTGATTGGCGGCCTGACGCCTGACGAGGCGCGGGCGCTGACGCCGGGTGATGTGACGCGCGCCCTGGAAGCGCTGCCACGCCACAAGGAACATTGTGCGATGCTCGCCATTGACGCCCTCCGAGCGGCGCTGGCTCAACTTCAACAATCATGACTGCATCCGTAATTGAACGCCCACCCGAAAAGATCGCCCAACGCTGCATCGAGGTTTTTGGTCAGGATCGCGTGCTGATGGCCACTGGCGAAGCTTATCGCATCGGTCAGGAAGCGCAGCGCGTCGTGGCCTTTCCGCGTCACCTCGAAGAACTCGGCGAAATGCTGCGCTTTGCCGGCAGCGAGCGGATGTGCGTGATTCCTGCCGGCGCCGGAACGTGGCTGGAAATGGGCAACAAACCCGTGCGCGCCCATCTGGTCATCTCAACCGCGCAGATGAATCGCGTGCTGGAATATGAACCTGCCGATCTGACCGCGACGGTTGAAGCGGGCTGCCCGCTGGCGGCATTCAATGCGCGAGCGGCAGAACACAATCAGCGGATTCCGCTTGATCCGTTCGGCGATGCGCGCTCAACGATTGGCGCTGTGGTGGCGACCGCAAGCCACGGCCCGCTGCGCTGCGCTTTCGGCACGCCGCGCGACTGGGTCGTGGGCATGCGCGTCGCGCACATTGACGGACGTCTCACCAAAGCGGGCGGCAAGGTGGTCAAGAATGTGGCCGGTTATGATTTGTGCAAGCTTTACACCGGCAGTTTCGGCACGCTCGGCATCATTGGCGAAATGAGTTTCAAGCTGCGCGCCCTGCCGGCGACTGAACGCACGATGTTTTTCTTCAGTCAGGATGCGGCGCAACTGTGCGCGCTGGCGGCCAGGGTGATGAATTCGGACGTGCAGCCGGCGGCAATGGAACTCTTCTCGCTCGAATTTGACCGGCTCAGAATGGAATACGGCGAAGGCCGCTTCACGCTGGCGCTGCGCTTCATCAACGAAGCCGCAACGATTGACGCACAGCTTGCCCTGGCCATGCGGCTGGGGCGTGATTTCAGGCACACGGTGCTGTCGCCTGATGAGGCGCGCGCGTTCTGGCAGGATTATGCTGAAGATGAATCAGCGGCGCACTGGGACATTATCCTGCGCGTCAGCGTGCTGCCGTCTGACACGGCGATGATGATTGGCGAAATCGGCGCGACGCTGCCGCAGGCTTCATTGCGCGTCCACGCCGGCAACGGCATCATTCGCGTGCACGCCCGTTCATACACGCTCGAAGAATTCAAAAAGCGCCAGCGTCCGATGCGTCTGGCTGAATTGCGCCAGCACACTTACCAGCGCGGCGGTCAGATGCTGATTCTGCGGCTGCCTGGCGAATTGAAAAATCAGCTTGATGCCTGGGGCGATCCCGGCCAGACCGCGCCGCTGATGCAGGCGCTCAAGAAAAAATTTGATCCGCAATCATTACTCAGTCCCGGTCGCTTCGTGGCCGGAATCTGAAATGCAGTGGTCAGTAGTCAGTGGTCAGTTGTCAGTTGTCAGTTGTCCGTGTATCAACCTGCAACTGACCACTGACCACTGACCACTGACAACTGACCACTGACTACTGACCACCGACCACCGACCACCAGGAATGCGCAAACAACTGACCATTCTGCCCAACGCGCTCAACGCTGAGATGGACAAAGTTCTCGGCTGCATTCACTGCGGCCTGTGTCTGCCTGCGTGTCCGACTTACAACCAGCTTGGCAATGAAAACGACAGCCCGCGTGGCCGCATTTACCTGATGCGCGCCGTGGCTGAAGGTCGCCTGGAAACCGGCGATCAGAAATTTCAGCGCCACATTGATCTGTGCCTCGGCTGTCGCGCCTGCGAAACGGCCTGCCCCGCCGGAGTTCATTACGGCTTTCTGCTCGAAGCCGCCCGCTCTGAAATTCTGGCGCAGGACCGAGGGATCAAACCTGATCCGCAGAAGCGCGCACTCAAAACCGCGTTGCAGAAAATTTTCCCGAACCCGCCGAAGCTGCGCCGCGTGCTGGCGCTCGTGCGCTGGTTTCGCGACAGCCATCTGATTCTGCTGCCGCTGCACATCGGGCCGCTGCGCTGGCTGCTCAACAGGCTGGTGCCGCAATCGCATTTCGCTTTGTCGCTGCTGATGGCGACCAAACCTGTGTTCAGAAAAGCGGCGCGCATCAGAAAGAAATTTCAGGGCGTCACCGTGTCAGTCGCCATTGATGAAAAGCTGCCCGATGAACCGCGCCTCGTGTCGGTTTTCAAAGGCTGCGTGATGGATGGCCTGTTCAGACACACCAACGAAGCGACGGCCCGCGTGCTGGCAGCCAATGGTTGTATGTTTTATCCGGTCGAGACTCAGGTCTGCTGCGGCGCGCTGCACGCACATTCGGGCGACCTTGAAACGGCCCGCGCCCTGGCCCGCCGCAACATTGACGCATTCAAGGTCGGCGGCGAAACAGAGATTCCATCCACGATCATCATCAACTCAGCCGGCTGCGGAGCGATGCTCAAGGAATACGGCGAACTGCTCCGTCACGATGCCGGGTATGCACACCGCGCCGAGATGTTCAGTTCGCGGGTCAAAGACATTTCTGAGTACCTCAACGAGATCGGCCCGCGCCAGGGTGCGCCGATGCCTGAACGAGTGACTTACGATGCGCCGTGTCATCTGTATCACGCGCAGCGCGTCACGACCGCGCCGCAACAGGTGCTGAAAGCCGCGATTCCCGACCTGAAGCTGATGCCGCTCGAAGGCCTGAGCGATTGCTGCGGCGGCGCGGGCACTTACAACCTCAGCGAACCGCAAATGTCAGCCCGCATCCTGAGCGACAAGATCGAGAAAGTGAAAGCCACCAAAGCCGAACTGCTGCTGACGGCCAACCCCGGCTGCCACATGCAGCTTGGCGCCGGCGCCAGGATTTACGGCGCTGAATGCCAGGTCGCCCACATCATTGAACTGATTGATGAATCGTATCGGCGGGCCGGTTATTACGAAAACAGCCCGGAATAAGGCCGACCAGGAAGGATGGCAAATCCTGTCACCTGCCAAAATTCGTTTCTTGACTCAGCCCGTGACATTTTGTCAGTATGCGCGGCAGCAAAACGCAACCGGAGCGGCCTCCTTCGGTGAGCAGTTTCGAGGAGGTCATTTGCCGTGCGTCTCACCTTTCATCCCGTCATCAGATCACTGAACAAAGCAATCCTGCCATCATTCATGCTGGCGGCTGCGCTTGGCTGTTCATCGAACACCGCGTCAGCGCAGGCGCTCGGTCAGCGGCAGTTGCCTGATAACCTCAACATCACCGAAGCCAATGGTAATGCCGAAACCAGCATGCCGATGCCGCCCAAAGCAGCGATTGGCAATGACCTGTACTGCGCCGGTTTTATCGGCTCGCAGCCTGCGTCGGATTACTTTCAGATCGTCGGCGCGGAATTTGAAAACACGCGCGCGCATTTCGGCCAGGGTGATGTGGTCTATCTGAATGCCGGTCGCGCGCAAAGCGTCGAGGAAGGCCTGCTGTTTTCCATCGTGCGCCCGCGCGGCAATTTTCGCAGCCCGTTCAAGCACACTTCGGGACAGCGCGACCTGGGCGTTTTCACTTCGGAACTCGGCGTGCTGCGCGTTATTTCAGTGCAGCAGAATTCAGCCGTCGCCCGCATTATTTTTTCGTGTCATGACATTCAGTTCGGCGATCAGTTGCGCGCCTTCGAGCAGCGGCCTTCAGTCACTACTGACCTGAGCGCGCCGCTGCCGCGTTATCAGCCGACTTCAGGCCGGAAGCCGGGCCGCATCGTGCTGCAGCGCGAACAGAAGGAAGTCCTCGCGCCGCGTGACGTGGTTTACATTGATCTTGGCAGGGACAAGGGCGTCAATCCCGGCGACAAATTCACGATCTTTCGTTACTTCCCTGACGACGCCAATCCGGTGCGCTATGACGATGACGACGTGCAGGTGCGCCGCAGCGGAGGCTTTCAAAGCGACACTTACAAAGGCGGCACGTTCTCAAACGATCATCCGCGCGAAGGTCGTCAGGCTGTCAAGAATGCGCGCAAGGAAGTGCCGCGCACCATCGTGGGCGAACTCGTCATCATTGCGGTGCAGCCGAAATCTGCGACGGCCATCATTACCCGCACTACGCAGGAAGTTCACACCGGCGATCACATCGAGGCTCGCCAGTAAAACCCGGAGCGCCCGCGCGCTTATTCACAACCCGACCGCCCGGACAGGAGTGTTCATCGTGTCGAAGCCCGTTTTTTTCTGACCTCCCTGCTGCTCATCGCGCTGACTACAGGCTTTCAGGAACCGTCGCGCGGCAAAAATTGAGCTGCCAGTCAGACTTCGCGTTTGACGACGGGCAGCGCAGCGGGCTGTTCCTCGCTGCGTCTGAATTGTGCGCTCACGCCCAGATAAAATTGCCGGAAGTAACCGTACATTGACCAGCACGACGAAATCACCACGACCCACAACACGCCGCGCCCCAGCCCGTAAAAGATTACCCGCAGATCG
>CAYWDW010000303.1:0-6596 GCA_964457105.1 uncultured Heliobacteriaceae bacterium | reverse complement strand
ACTGGAACTTGATTGGGAGAAGGCTGCTCTCATGCTGATTTATGCAACAAAGCCAGTCGGAATTCGGAATTCGGAATGAAGAGAGGCCGCAGTCTCGCAGCTTCCTGTCATCTGTCATCGGCCATCCGTCATCTGCCATCTCGCTTTCAGTTTCCGAATTCCGAATTCCGAATTCCGAATTCCGAGGCCCGGACCAGCGCGAGCGGCAAAGTATTGTATCTTCGCTGCTGCTGCGATATTTTCCTGTCGGTGCGATCCAGGTTCACTATCACCAGACAATCATGACTCTTTCATCCACGCAGCCCGCGCGTGGCAGCACGAGAAAAGATCAGACAGGAGATGCAGGATCAGTCGGCACAGTGCCGGTGACATTCCGTCAATCCTGTCAAAAAAACTTCGGGCTTCTGTGTGCAGCTTCGTGGAAAAAAACTCCAGGAGGTTCACCTTGAAAACAATCATTACCTGCATGCTGCTGTTGTTTGTGACATCTGTAACCATGGCGCAAAGCAATGAAAAATTCGATGGACTGCAAACGGGCCTGAGCAATCTCTTTCGTTTGTCTGACGCTGAAACGCGCTCGATCAGCCCGGAAAACTTTACCGGCGAAAAAGGCAAAGGCGGAATGGCGACCGAAGGCACCGGCAAAAACGCCGCGCGCAACCTCGGCCTCGGCTGGAAGATCAGTCCGAGCGTGCGCATCAAGGCCGGGACGACTTTCACGATGGCTGAAATCAGCGGCTCCGGCGCCATTCAGCACATCTGGATGACGCCGACCGGCAGGTGGCGGTTTTCGATTATGCGCATTTACTGGGACGATGAAACCGAACCTTCGGTGGAATGTCCGGTCGGAGATTTTTTCGGCATGGGCTGGGGCGAATATGCACAACTCAGTTCGCTGGCCATCACCGTCAATCCGGGCAGCGCCTTCAACAGCTACTGGGTCATGCCGTTTCGGCGCAAATGCAAAATCACCATGGAAAACATTGATGACCGCGACATGACGCTCTATTACCAGGTTGATTACACGCTGGCGAAGGTGCCGGATGATGCCGCTTACTTTCACGCGCAGTTCCGGCGCACGAACCCGGTGCAGTTCAAGCAGAATTACACGCTGGTTGAAGGCCTCAAAGGTCAGGGGCAGTATGTCGGCACTTACCTGGCGTGGGGCGTTAATAACAACGGCTGGTGGGGCGAAGGCGAAATCAAGTTTTACATTGACGGCGACCGCGACTTTCCGACCATCTGCGGCACCGGCACCGAAGACTATTTCTGCGGCTCATACAATTTTGAGAATCAGAAAACGAAACAGTACCAGGAATTCACCACGCCCTACACCGGGCTGCATCAGGTCATTCGCCCCGATGGCCTGTATCGTTCGCAGCAGCGCTTCGGCATGTACCGCTGGCACCTCACCGACCCGATCAGATTCAAACGCGACCTGCGCGTGACGATTCAGGCGCTCGGCTGGCGCGGCAACGGCGAATACCTGCCCTTGCAGGACGATATTTCATCAGTCGTCTACTGGTATCAGACCGAACCGCACGGAAAGTTCCCGGCGCTGCCCGGCAGGGATTATCTTGAGGTGCAGTAACAGCTATAATTCAGGCCGCAGCCGGTTGAATCAACTGCGCCTCTGTTATTGCAAATCTGCCGTTGAATGGAATTCGGATCAAACTGATTGTAATTGCTCAGCCGCGTAGCGGCATTTGAGTTTAGGCAGGTCGTTTACGGCCTGCGGCGACCGAAGAATATATTTCGTCGCGTAGCGACGATTGAATCAGCGACGCGGAGTTCAACCGTCGCTACGCGACGTGAAATCATGTGCCATCGCATGCAGGCCGTAAACGACCTGCCTAAACTCAAACCGTCCCTCCGGGACGAAGATGGCTGAGCAGTTACAACTGATCTGTCAAAGACGCCAACCATAAACTGTCATGATGCTCAATCAATTCATTGGCCTTGATCTCGGCGGCACCAACATCAAGGCCGCACTCGTCAACACGGAGACCGGCGAAATCAGCCGTATTCAGTCAACCCCGACGCACGCGCGCGAAGGTTATGACGCCGTCATTGCGCAGATGGCCCGGCTGATTGAGCTGATTATCAGCGACAGCAGCGCCGCTCAATCCGCCGTCGGCGGCGTGGGCGTGGGCGTGCCGGGCGTGGTGGATATTGATCGCGGGCGCACGCTGTTTCTGACCAATCTGCCGGGGCAGTGGCGCAACGTTCCCGTCGCTGAAAAGCTCGGTAAGCTGACCGGGCTGCCGGTGGCGCTTATCAATGATGCGCGGGCGATGACGCTCGGCGAATGGAAGTACGGCGCGGGCAACGGCGTTGACACCTGCGCCTGCTACACGCTCGGCACGGGCATTGGCGGCGGGCTGATTCTGAACGGGCAACTGCACCTCGGCATTGGCGGCGCGGCAGGTGAACTCGGTCACGTCTGCATTGATCTGAACGGGCCGAAATGCGGCTGCGGCAGCAACGGGTGCATCGAAGCCTACGCTTCCGGTCCGGCGATTGCCGCGATGGGCATGAAGGCGGTCGCGCAGGGCTTTTCGACGCGCATTGCTGAACTCGCTGAAAACGATCTGAACCGCATCACGCCGGAACTGATCTGCCAGGCGGCGATTGAAGGCGATGCCCTCGCCCGCGACATTTACGAACAGGCCGGTCATTACATCGGCGTCGGCATTGCCAGCATCGTCACGGCGCTCAACCCGCGCCGCGTCATCATTGGCGGCGGAGTTTCGGCGGCTGGCGAAATCATCCTTGATCCGATTCGCCGCACCGTGCAGACGCGCGTCTGCCTGACCGACATGAAACACGTCCAGGTCGTGCTGGCTGAACTCGGCAATAATGCCGGACTGACCGGGGCCGCCCTGTGGGCCTGCCAGCGTCAGCGGGTCGGCTAAGGGTTGGCCCACAAATAAATTGCTCATTTGAATTTTTGCCAATTACTCCAATTTCCCCCCCCCCGAATCGGCCCACAAAACGCTGGGGTCTCCCTTTGTTTACGCCTAAGCGCTGTTCTTCTCTGCGTTGCCTCTGCGTTTTCTGCGCCTCTGCGGTGGGAGAATTCCTGTCAGGCGAAATCGTCAGGTTATTTTTGGACAAACCCTGGACCGCGTGTGGAGGCAGCGATGGAAAGTGCAGGCAAGTTTCTTCTCTTCGATGATGTGAACGAATTCGGCGCGTGGCTCAATACGGCCACGATCAACCGGCATATCTGGCTGATTCAGGATCATCACACCTGGCTGCCGAATTACGCTTCGTTCACGGGCAGCAATCATTTTGCCCTGCTCGACGGCATGGAAAATGCGCACCTCGAACGCGGGTTCAGTGAAATTGCGCAGAACCTGACGACCTTTCCTGATGGACGCCTCGCGGTCTGCCGCGATCTCGACAAAATTCCGGCGGGCATCAAAGGCGCGAATACCGGCGGCATCTGCATTGAAAACCTCGGCAACTTTGACCGGGGCCACGATCAGATGACGGCGGCGCAGCGCTCCTGCATCATCAGATTGAACGCGCGGCTGTGTCGTCGTTTTGCGCTGACGCCCAATCCTGACACGGTCGTCTATCATCACTGGTGGGATCTCAACACCGGGCAGCGCACCGATGGCACCGGCGTGACCAAGACCTGTCCGGGCACGGCCTTTTTCGGTGGCAACACCGTCGCTGATGCCAGGGCGAAATTCATTCCGCTGATTCGTCGCGCGATGACGCCGGTGCCTGATCCCAGGCGCCTGCCGGCGGCGCTGCGCCAGGCGCTGGTCATTACTGATGTTCTCAACGTGCGCGCCGCACCACTGGCCACGGCGCGCCGCATCAAGCAACTGGCCAAAGGCATTCACGTCAGCGTCTACGAAGATAAAAACAACTGGTGCCGCATTGATCCGCTCAAACAATACTGGGTCAGCCGCAAATACCTTCAGGATTTACCGGCCTGAACCAGGCATCCGACAAATACACAACCGCACAGCGTTTCGCCACCATGAATCCGCACTGGACACAGCTTGTTCACCACACGCTCAAACGCCTGACCAGAGTCTGTCCTCACTGTGGCAGAAAAGCCGTCTATGAAGGCAAAAAGACCGGGCAGTTTTATACCTGCAAAAAGTGCGGCCATCGCTTCATGGAGAAGAGCAAATGAACCTGCCCCGTGTTTTCGTCCGCCGACTGCTGCTGACAATACTGACCATCATGGCGCTGCACCTGACCTGCTTTCAGGCGCGACCGTCAAAGGCCGACGCGCAAACGGCGGCGCCACGACAGAGCAATCCCGAACTGCTGACGCGGACCTGGAGCGCGCGCTGGATCACCGCGCCTGACGCTGCGCCTTTTGATTACGGCGTCTGCCACTTTCGCAAAACGTTTGAGCTGCCGACCCGGCCTGCGTCATTTCTGATTCATGTCAGCGGCGACAATCGCTATCAGCTTTTCGTCAATGGCGAGCGCGTGGTGTGGGGGCCGGCGCGCGGCGATCTGAATCACTGGCGTTATGAAACGGTGGATCTGGCTCCGCATTTGAAAGCAGGCCGCAATGTGCTGGCGGCGGTGGTCTGGAACTACGCGCAGTTTGCGCCGGAATCGCAGCTCACCTGGCGCACGGGCTTTCTGTTGCAGGGCGACACGAAAGCTGAACAGATCGTTGACACCGGGCCGGGCTGGAAGGCGATGCGCAACGAAGCTTATGCGCCGCTTCATTTCACACACGCACAGATGCGCGGTTATTTTGTGGCCGGGCCGGGCGACAAAGTTGACGGACAGAAATATCCCTGGGGCTGGGAAACCGTCGCTTACGATGACTCGGCGTGGCGCCAGGCCGAATCAGTCACTAAAGACGGGCGTGATCGCGGCACGCCGCGCGAAGCTCAGGACGGGCCGAATATGTGGCTGCTCGTGCCGCGCACGATTCCGCTGATGGAAAACAGGCCCGAACGCATTCGACAACTGCGTCAGTCATCCGGCGCAAGCGTCCCGCCGCAGTTCCCGGCTCAGGCTGCGCCGTTCACCGTGCCAGCTAAAACCGAAGCAAGGCTGCTGCTCGATCAGGCTTATCTGACCACCGCTTATCCTGAACTGATCGTCAGCGGCGGCCAGGGCGCTGTGCTTTCGCTCGGTTATGCTGAAGCGTTGTTCAAGCCAGGCACGGGCGAAAAAGGCAATCGCAACGAAGTCGAAGGCCGCGAATTTATTGGTTATTTCGATCAGTTCACTGCCGATGGTGGCCGTCAGCGCCTGTTTCGCCCGCTGTGGTGGCGCACTTATCGTTATCTTGAACTGAAGATCACGACGCAGGATGAACCGCTCGTGGTCGAAGATTTGCGCGGCGTTTACACCGGCTACCCGTTCGAGCGCAAAGCGAAATTCGATGCCGGTTCTGAACTGCTGAGCCGCATCCTCGATGTCGGCTGGCGCACGGCGCGGCTTGATGCGCACGAAACTTATATGGACTGCCCGTATTACGAGCAGTTGCAGTATGTCGGCGACACGCGCATTCAGGGTCTGGTGTCGCTTTACACAAGCGGCGATGCGCGGCTGCTGAAAAATGCCATCGCGCTGATCAACGATTCGCGCACGGCTGAAGGCGCGACGATGAGCCGCGCGCCAACCCGACAGCAGCAGTACATCCCGCCGTTTTCGCTGTGGTGGATTGCGATGGTGCACGATTACTGGCGTTACGTTGACGATCCGGCTTTCGTCAAAGAGATGCTGCCGGGCGTGCGCGCCGTGCTGTCATTCTTTATGGCGCGACAGCAGGCCAGTGGTTCGCTCGGCAGAATGCCCTGGTGGAATTACGTTGACTGGACGCCTGAATGGCGTTCGGGCGTGCCGCCGCGCGATGCTTCAGGTTCATCGGCGCCGCAGGATTTGCAACTGCTGCTCGCTTTGAGCCAGGCTGCCGAACTTGAAACTGCGCTCGGCTCACAGTCGCAGGCCGTCGAATTGCGCGAGGCCGCCGCCACGTTACGCGCCACCATTCAGCAGCTTTATTTTGACGCGGGGCGCAGGCTGTATGCTGACACGCCGGAGAAGAAAGATTTTTCGCAGCACAGCAACGTGCTGGCCGTGCTGGCCGGTGTCAGCACGGGCGCTGAAGCCCGGCAGCTTATTAACCGCATCATTGCTGATCGCTCGCTGGTGCAGTGTTCATATTACTTCCGGCATTACCTGCACTCGGCGGTCAACCTGGTCGGTGAAGGTGATCGTTACCCTGACCTGCTGGCCCCGTGGCAGGCGATGCTTGATCGCGGGCTGACAACGTGGGCTGAAAAGGACGACCCGACACGCTCAGACTGTCACGCCTGGAGCGCGAGTCCGAATTACGAACTCTTTCATACGGTGCTGGGCATTGATTCCGCCGGGCCGGGTTTCAGCCGCGTGCTGATTCGCCCGTTCCCCGGCAAACTCTCGAAAGTCTCCGGCGCGATTCCGCACCCGCAAGGCGAAATCGCCGTCAGCCTCGAACAAAACAACGGCAGGCTCAAAGCCCTGGTGTCATTGCCCGCCGGGGTGACGGGCAGCTTTGTCTGGCGCGGTCAGTCGCGCGAACTGAAGCCGGGCACAAATTCACTGAACTGGTAATGAGC
>CAYWDW010000302.1:0-6615 GCA_964457105.1 uncultured Heliobacteriaceae bacterium | reverse complement strand
CGCTGTTCCGTATTGTTTCCGTGTGTTTCGTTATTTCCGTCTGTTCCGTCATCTCTGTTTCCTGCTCGTTTCGTCGGGTTTCACCCGATGCTATTAAATTTATCCGTGTTGTTGTGAGATCTCTGGACCACGCGAAACAACAGGCCCGCGCCGTTCGCGCGCTGATCGGCAGTGAAGCTGAACAACTGCTCGACCGCCTGCGCGCCTTTATTGAACGGCAATACGACATTGAACTCATCCCGGTCCCGGCAGCGGTGATTGATGAAGGCCGCGCCGAAGTCTCTCCGTCTGAACGCACGCTCAATTACGATGAACGTTTTGATCGGCGGCCCGCTGAGCTGCTCTGGGTGCTGGCGCACGAGCTGGGGCATCTGACGATGCACGCGCGGCTGACGAAACCTTACGCGCAGCCTGATCCGCTGCTGGGTTCGGTCTATCTCAACGAAGGCGCAGCGGCGATTGCCCGCTACAGCCGCCGCGCGCGCGAAGAGGCCGAAGCGAATGCCTTCGCCAATGAATTCAGCGCTCCGGCGCTGGATGTGTTTACGGAATGGCGCAACACGCCCGGTGCCACGACGCACTCAATTGCCGAACGGCGCGGCGTGCCTGAAAAGATTGTGCGCGTGCAACTGGCCGAGGCGTTGTATCAACTGCTGCTCAGTCCGGCTGAAGATTCAAACCACGGGGGAACACGGGGGAACGCTGAGGCTGAAGATTCTCAACCTGCCACCGACGAACACCGCATTGATGACAAAACACGGAGGGAAGATAACGCTGAAGATTTCCCCGTGCTGCCCCGTGTTCCCCGTGGTTCAACTCATAAAACCGTCGCGTGCGATCCGCGACAGCTTGAAGCGGCGACCTTCACGGGCGCGCCGGCGCTGGTGACGGCGGGGCCGGGCACGGGCAAGACGGCGACGCTCGTGCGGCGCATCGAATTTCTGCTGACTGAAAAGCAGGCCAGGCCCGATCAGTTGCTGGCGCTGACCTTCAGCAACGATGCCGCCGGAGAGTTGCGCGAACGCATTGCCGCAAGGTTCGGCCACGAAGTCGCCGCCGCCATGGAGATTGCCACCTTTCACGGTTTCGGCCTCTCATTCCTGCATCATCACGCGCTTGAACTCAGCCCTGACGCGGCGATTCTGGATGAAACGGGCCAGGAAGAACTGCTGACTTCGCTGCTCGGTTCGCTGCGCTGTCCGCACCTCATCAACCTGCGCGATCCGGCTGACTCGGTCAAACGCCTGCAGCGCCACATCAACTACCTCAAGGATCGCGTGATTGACGATCAGCCGATCACGCCTGAACTGCTGGCTGACGCGATTGAATCGTGGCAGCCGACAGATGACGAAGCGGCGCAGCGCAAACAGCAGGCGCGCGAACTGCTCACGGCCTTTCGCGCTTATGAACGGGCAAAGGCGGCGCGCCCGGCGATTGATTTTGCCGATCTGATTGCGCTGCCGATTCGCGTGCTGGCCGCGCGCCCGCGACTGGTGCAGAAGGCGCGCGAAAAATATCGCTGGGTGCTGGTGGATGAATATCAGGACGTGAGCCGCACGGTCGCGCTGCTGCTGCGTTATTTGTGCGGGCCTGACAATCCGCCCTGGGTGGTGGGCGATATGCGGCAGGCGATTTATCGCTTTCGCGGCGCCGCGCCTGAAAACGTGCGGCGCTTTGGCGATGACTTTCCGGGCGCGCAGGTCTTCGAGCTGGAGACCAACTATCGCTCCTGCCCCGAAGTCATTCACGCCGCCAATCAACTGGCCACGCTGATGGAACTGATGGAAACGGGTCAGCTCGCTGCAATTGAAAACAGCGATGGCCTCAGCGTTGAAGTCAATCCGCTGTGGCGCGCCGGCACGGGGCTGACCGGGATTGGTGAAAATGTGGTGGCGCTCGCGCGCGCCCGGGCTGATGCGTCTGAATACGACGGCATTGCGGCGCAGGTCAGCGCGTGGCTTGAGATGGGCATTGCGTCAAAGGACATTGCCGTGCTGGCGCGGCGCAATTCAGATGTGCGCAACATTGTGCTGGCGCTGGGTGAACGCGGCATGCGCGCGACGACGAGCGGATTGATTACGCCTGAAGGCGCGGCGGGCGATCTGGCGGCGATTGCCACTTTTCCTGATGACCCGCTGGCTTCGCTGCCGCGTGTGATCTTCAGCCTGGGGCGCGGGCGTTACGATCAGCAGGCGCTCAATCAGCTTGTGTCGCATCTGATCAACGCGGCGCGGGGTGACGAGCAGAGTTCGGCGGACCACAGCGATGCCGGGGGCACGGAGCAGGAACAGCGTTTCCCGTTTCTTTCCGGGCCGACGCTGCGGGCGTTGCGGTTGTGTTGTGAGCAGGTGGTTGCGCATCGCGCGACGCTTTTTGCAGACAGGGATCTGACGCCGCTGCTGGCTGAATTCATGCGGCTCGGTGATTGTCTCGGTCAGGAATATTTTTCGGGCGATGCGTTCAGCCTGATGGGCGCGTTTCTGTTCAATGGCAGCGATTATCTGCGGCGCGTGCTGGATGACCGCGATGCGGCGCGGCGCGTGCTGACGCTCAGCGAAATTGCCACGTCGCTGTCGCGCGCGGCGGCTTATCGCTTCACGCATCCTGACAAGGCTCCGGTTGCCTCGCGCCTCGCCTTTGCGCAGCACTTCCGCGACAACCTGAGCGGCAGCAAGCCGAGTTTGCAGGCACCGCAGTCTGAAGATGACGCGGTGCGCGTGATGACCTGTCACGCTTCGAAGGGGCTGGAGTTTCCGTGTGTCGTCGTGGCAGGGCAGACACTCACGCAGGTGCGCGAGGAGATGTGGCTGCCGGATGAATTGCAACCGAGCGATGAGGACGAACGCGCACAGGCCGATGCGCTGTTGTTCGTCGGCGTGACGCGGGCCAGACGCGCGGTCGTTGTCTCGTGCGCTGAAACCCGCAGCGGCACCGAACGCGCACGGGCACGCGCGCTGACGCCGCTGCTCGAACGCTGGCAGCAGGTGTTTTCAATCCCGGCGGTCAACTGGTCAGCGCCGGTGGCTGAACGCGACAAAATCGTGATTGAACCGTTGTGGGGCGGGTCGCCGCCGCCCCGGCTCTTTGCCGGAGCGCTCGATGAAAGTTCGTGTGCAGTGCGCACCTATCTTGAAAGTTACCTTGACATCACGTTTCCGGCCAGTCTGCGCTCGCTCTATCCGGTTTTTTATTCATCGCTGCGCGCTGCGCTTGAAACCATTGTGCAGCGCCGGCACGAAAGCGACGCGACAGTCAGCGCCGAAGAAGCCGCCCTGATCTTTACGACCAGATTTAAGCGGGCCGAAGTCAGCGAGCATCCGCATTACCGGCTTTACCTGGATGCCGGGATTGCTTACGCCGCGCGCTTTGCCGAAGTCTTTGTGCCGACGGCGCGAGTGAGCGAATTTTTCGATCCGGCTGAACTGCTGACTGAGACGCGCCTGCTGCCGCTGCGGTTTGATCTGGTGGCGGGCTTTCGCACGGCTGACGGGCTGGCGCACATCATCGTCTTTCGCCCTGAATCGCTGGCTAAATCTGCCTCAAAAGGTCACGCCACAGAACTGGTCTGGAGCGGTGTGAAAACCGCGCACCGCATGGCCTTCGTGCTGCTGCGCAACCGCCTGCCTGAATTGCAGCCCTGGGTTTATTCAGCGGCTGACGGCGTGCTGTACAGATTGTTGTGGAATCGCCGCCCGGACAATATGACCACCGAAGCCGAGCGCGTGACTGAGCGCTGGCGAGCCATCACCCACGGCAGATTTGAAACGAAGCTGAACGAACGCAACTGCGACCGCTGCCCGGCACGCATTGCCTGCCCGCACTGGCTTGAGGCCATCTGAGTTGGTCCTGCCGCGTCGCACTTTTTCCCGCCGCAATCTTATTTCCTCAGTCGGTGCCGTATAATCTGCCCGTCGCTTCAATCCGTAACATGCTGACGGCAGACCCATGACCAGAAAAGCACTTTCGCTCCTGACCATCCTCCTGGCAGCGCTGTTTGCTGTCGCGCAGTTTCGCGCGGGCAGCGCGCACGCGCAGGCGCAGGTTGATTTCGCCCGCGACATTCAGCCGATCTTTCAGGCTTCGTGCGCGCCGTGTCATTTCAGTGACAAACCGAAAGGCGATCTGCGACTCGACAGCAAGGCAATGGCCCTGAAAGGCGGCCTCTCCGGCGCAGTCATTATCCCTGGCCACAGCGCCGGCAGCCGCCTGCTGCAGCGCATTCTGGGCGCAGGCGGCGAACAGCGCATGCCGCCCGGTCGTGACCCGCTCAGCGCCGCACAGATTGAACTGATTCGCCGCTGGATTGATGAAGGCGCGGTCTGGCCCGATCAATCTTCAGTCTCAAATCTGAAATCTGAAATCTCAAAACACTGGGCCTTCATTCCGCCCGTGCGCCCCGCGCTGCCGGACGTGAAAAACAAGGCGTGGGCGCGCAATCCGATTGACCGCTTCATTCTCGCGCGGCTTGAACGAGAGCAGCTTGCGCCATCGCCGGAAGCTGACAAAGTGACGCTGCTGCGTCGCCTGAGCCTTGATCTGACAGGACTGCCGCCGACGCCTGAAGAAGTTGAGGCGTTTGTCAGCGACCGCCGCCCGAAAGCATATGAAAAGCAGGTTGAGCGCCTGCTCGCTTCGCCGCATTACGGCGAACGCTGGGGCCGCCACTGGCTTGATGCGGCGCGCTATGCCGATTCGGATGGTTACGAAAAGGACAAGCTGCGGCAGGTCTGGTTTTATCGTGACTGGGTGATCAATGCGCTCAATCAGGATCGGCCATACGATCAGTTCATCATCGAACAGGTGGCCGGTGATCTGCTGCCGCAGGCAACGCCGGGGCAGATCGTGGCGACGGGCTTTCTGCGCAATTCGATGATCAACGAAGAAGGCGGCGTTGATCCTGAGCAGTTCAGAATGGAAGCGATGTTCGACCGCATGGATGCGATTGGCAAAAGTATTCTCGGCCTGACGATTCAGTGCGCGCAATGTCACAACCACAAATTCGATCCGCTCCGGCAGGAAGAGTATTACCGGATGTTCGCCTTTCTGAACAATTCGCACGAAGCGAACATCGCCGTTTACACGCCCGCCGAGCAGATGCAGCGCGCCAGCATCATTTCACAGACGCGCGAGATCGAAGCGAAGTTGCGCGAGACCCGGCCCGACTGGCCGCAGCGCATGGCTGAATGGGAACAGACAGTCAGCCACGATCAGCCCGCCTGGCAGGTCGTGCAGCCGGTCGTTGAAGACATCTCAAACGGCGGTCAGCGTTACCTGCCGCTGACCGATTCGTCGTTGCTGGCGCAGGGTTACGCGCCAACAAAACATCGCGTGAAGATGATCGTCAGCACCGACCTGCCGAACATTACGGCGTTTCGGCTGGAACTGCTCAACGACCCGAACCTGCCGCGTGGCGGCCCCGGTCGTTCGATTTGGGGAACGGGCGCGCTGACCGAATTTGAAGTTGAAGCGGCTCCGGCCAGCGAGCCGCAGAAAATCGAACGAGTAAAAATTATCCGCGCCACCGCTGATTACAATCAGCCCGAACGCGAACTCGCACCGATCTTCAACGACAAAACAAATCGTCGCCGCGTGACCGGCCCGGTTGAACTGGCAATTGACGGCAAAGACGAAACCGCGTGGGGCATTGACGCCGGGCCGGGGTTGCGCAACGTGCCGCGCAAGGCCGTCTTTATTGCCGCCAGGCCGATTGCCTTTGTCGGCGGCACGATCCTGAATATTTATCTGCGGCAGAATCACGGCGGCTGGAACAGCGACGACAATCAGAACAACAACCTGGGCCGGATGCGACTGTCAGTCACGACTGTGCCCGATGCCGTTGCTGATCCGCTGCCCGCAGGCGTGCGCGAAATTCTTGCGCTGCCGCGTGCGCAGCGCACAAAGGCTCAGGTTGAGACGGTCTTCAGTTACTGGCGCACGACTGTGCCGGAGTGGGCTGAGGACAACCGGCAGATTGCAGAACTCTGGCAGCAGCATCCTGAAGGCTCATCGCAGCTCGTCCTGAGCGAACGCGCCGAGTTGCGCGAAACGCACACGCTCAAACGCGGCGATTTTCTGAAGCCTGACAAAACGGTGACGCCCGGCGTGCCGGCATTTCTGCATCCGCTGCCCGCGAATGCCCCGGCCAATCGCCTGACCTTTGCGAAATGGCTGGTTGATCGCAATTCACCGACGACTGCGCGCACCATCGTCAATCGGATCTGGCAGTCATATTTCGGCACGGGCATCGTCGCCACTTCAGAAGACCTGGGCCGGCAGAGCGAAGCGCCATCGCATCCTGAACTGCTCGACTTTCTGGCCGTCGAACTGATGGAGCGGGGCTGGCGCCTGAAACAGCTTCACCGGTTGATTGTCAACTCGGCAACATATCGGCAGTCGTCGCGCCTCACGCCGGAGCTTCACGCGAAAGACCCGGGTAACCGCCTGCTCGCGCGCGGCCCGCGTTTGCGCGTTGAAGGTGAAATCGTGCGCGACATTGCGCTGGCGGCCAGCGGCCTGCTCAATCCACAGGTCGGCGGGCCGAGCGTCTTTCCGCCTTCGCCCGATTTTCTCTATCAGCCTCCGGCCAGTTACGGCCCGAAAGTCTGGCCGGAAGAG
>CAYWDW010000301.1:0-6623 GCA_964457105.1 uncultured Heliobacteriaceae bacterium | reverse complement strand
ATGCTCGCGCGCTCCGGCAGGACGGCCCTGATAAATCTCCGCGCCCGCCGCCACGAATTCTGCTGCCTTCTCTTTCATTCCCGCCTCCAGCGCCGCCTGCTCATCCAATTGCTTCTGCGCGGCGTAATCGCGCACGTCCTGCGTGATCTTCATCGAGCAGAAATGCGGGCCGCACATCGAACAGAAATGGGCTGATTTCGCGCCTTCCTGCGGCAGCGTTTCATCGTGAAATTCGCGGGCGGTTTCAGGATCAAGCGAAAGATTGAACTGATCTTCCCAGCGGAATTCAAAGCGGGCCTTCGAGAGCGCGTTGTCGCGCAGTTGCGCGCCTGGATGACCTTTGGCCAGGTCGGCAGCGTGCGCGGCGATCTTGTAAGCGATCACCCCGTCCTTCACGTCTTTTTTATCCGGCAGTCCGAGGTGTTCCTTCGGCGTGACGTAACAAAGCATCGCCGTACCGAACCAGCCGATCATGGCCGCGCCGATGGCCGAAGTGATGTGATCGTAACCAGGCGCAATGTCGGTCGTCAGCGGGCCGAGCGTGTAAAACGGCGCTTCGTCGCAGGCGGCAAGCTGCCGGTCCATATTTTCTTTGATGAGGTGCATCGGCACGTGGCCCGGCCCTTCGATCATCACCTGGCAATCCAGCTCCCACGCGATGCTGGTCAGTTCACCGAGCGTGTCGAGTTCGGCAAACTGCGCTTCGTCGTTCGCATCGGCAATCGAACCGGGACGCAAGCCGTCGCCAAGTGAAAACGACACATCGTAAGCGCGCATGATTTCGCAGATGTCGCGGAAGTGCGTGTAGAGAAAACTTTCCTGATGATGCGCGAGACACCAGCGGGCCAGGATCGAACCGCCGCGCGAGACAATGCCCGTCGCGCGTTTCGCCGTCAGCGGAATGTAAGGCAGCCGCACTCCGGCGTGAATCGTAAAATAATCAACGCCCTGTTCGGCCTGCTCAATCAGCGTGTCTCTGAACACTTCCCACGTCAGTTCTTCGGCCTTGCCGCCGACTTTTTCCAGCGCCTGGTAAATCGGGACAGTCCCAATCGGGACGGGTGAATTGCGAATGATCCATTCGCGCGTCGCGTGAATGTTCCGGCCCGTCGAAAGATCCATCACCGTGTCGGCGCCCCACTTTGTTGCCCAGCGCATCTTTTCGACTTCTTCTTCGATGGATGAAGCGACGGCTGAATTGCCGATGTTCGCATTGATTTTGACCAGGAAGTTGCGGCCAATAATCATCGGCTCGCTTTCAGGATGATTGATGTTGGCCGGAATGATGGCGCGCCCGCGCGCGACTTCAGCGCGCACAAACTCAGGCGTGATGAAGCGTGGCCGCGCCGCGCCGAAACTTTCTCCGGCGTGCTGAAAGTTCAGCTCGTTGCGATGGCCGTTGCCGCTGGTGTCAAAGGCGGACTGGCGACCGAGGTTTTCGCGGATGGCGATGAATTCCATTTCAGGCGTGATGAGGCCCTGGCGCGCATAATGCATCTGCGTCACGACGCGCCCCGCTTTAGCCCGCAGCGGCGCGCGATGCAGGCCCGGAAATTCTTCAAGCCGACCTCGGGCTTTTTCCCGTGCATACTCGGCTTCCTGTGCCGAACGGTAGCCGTTATCAACCGGCTGCACGGTGCGGCCCTGGTATTCTTCGACATCGCCGCGTTCAATGATCCAGCGGCGACGCAGCGCCGTCAGCCCGTCGCGCACATCGCCGCTGAAAGCCGGATCGCCCCACGGGCCGCTCGTGTCATAGACGCGCAGCGGTTCATTGACTTCAACCGCGCCGTTCACGCTTTTCGTGACGTGCTGACTGATTTCACGAAATGGAACGCTGACGCCCGGCTGATGGCCCGCGACGTAAATGCGTTGTGACCTGGGAAGCTGTGTTTCTGATGAAGGTGTGTCTGAAGCAGATGATGAATTGATGGTACTCATGATTTTCCTTTCTCCCTCCGGCGGCATTACCCGCATCAGGTTCACAGGGTCTCCTGATTGCAGATTGCGGATTGCAGATTTCAGATTGAACCGCGAAATCAACTGCTCAATCTGCAATCTGCAATCCTCAATTCCAGGACTCTCAGCCGCGCGCGGCTCCCCTGAAAAGAGTGTGGTTATTTTCTGCGACGTTTCATGGTTTTCTTTACCGGCGGCAACAGCTCGCTGACCCTGATTGAAATGTCGGGGAAAGCGGCCAGGTTGAAGCTCTGGTTTTCGGCATAAGTCTGCTTGCTCCGATAACCATCCCGGCCCGGCTGGCGATAATCTTCAAGCTCGCGGTCGTTCAGATTCAGCAGGCAGTATTGAATGATGCCGTTACGGGCATAGAGCCGGCCTTTCACCTCGCGGTCATAAGCGAGACTGCTTTCGGCAATCTCAAGGATCAGAAAAATATCTTTCGGTTTCGGATGATGATCGAGATAGCGATCATCCGGCGGCGCCACCAGCACAATGTCAGGCTCCGGCTCAGAATAATCGTTCAGCAGGATCGGATCCTGCACCCTGACTTCAGCCACGTCTCCAGGCAGCTTATTGAATGTTCGGTTGGCGCGACTTGTGGCAATGGCGTGGCTGACATTCTTTGGCGCCATCTGAACTATTCTCCCTTCGATCAGCTCGACACGCTCGTCTTCACCCAGCACACCAATGTCGGCCAGGTGTTGGTATTCGCTGGCCGTGAACAAGCGCAGGCCCACAACCCCGTTCGGTGCGGCTCCATTGTCCAGCCGTTTTTCAGCAGGCGCTTCGATGACTGTCGCCATAACTCAAGTCTTCCATGATTACTTGAATCACATTTTTATCCGCCGATGCACGACATCGTCCGCAGCGGCTGCACGAAATCGGGATCGTTGATGTGATGACGATCTTCCTTTTGGTCCACAGTGGCTGTGATGAAATCAATCAGTTCGTCGCCTGTTGCGCCGCCGCGCAACAGGCGCTTGATGTTGTGTTCGACGGTTGAGAATAAGCAGGTGCGAATCATGCCGTCCGCAGTCAGCCGGATGCGGCTGCAATGACCGCAGAAAGGCTGCGTCACCGGATTGATGAAACCGACTTCGCCCGGCGCGCCGTCGGCGAAGCGCCATCTGCGGGCCGTTTCGCTCAGGGTTGCTGCCGGCACACGCGCGAGCGGGAAGACGGCATTGATGCGTTGCCGCAGTTCTTCGCCAGGGACGACCATTTCGCGCCGCCAGACCTTGCCGTTATCCAGCGGCATAAATTCGATGAACCGGACCTGCACCCCGCGTTCGCGCGCGAAGGCCGCAAAATCAACCGCCTGGTCATCATTGATGCCGCGAATCACGACGCTGTTGATTTTGACCGGACTGAGTCCGGCTTCAATGGCGGCGTCAATGCCTTCGATCACCTGCGGCAGTCCGTTGCGGCCCGTGAGCAGCGCGAAGCGTTCCGGTTGCAGCGAATCGAGGCTGATCGTGATGCGTTGCAATCCGGCACGTTTGAGCGCCGCCGCGCGCCCGCGCAGGAGGTGTGCGTTGGTCGTCATTGCCAGATCGGCAAGCTGTGGCAACTGCGCCAGCCGCTCAAGCAGTTTTTCCAGATCGTGCCGTACCATCGGTTCGCCGCCCGTGATGCGCAGCTTGTTGACCCCGAGCGCCACGAAAATTTCAGCGAGCCTGATGATTTCTTCGTAAGAGAGAATCTCAGCTTTCGGTGACCATTCCATCGCTTCCTGCGGCATGCAGTAAAAGCAGCGGAAGTTGCAGCGGTCGGTAATCGAAATCCGCAGATCGCGGATCGCGCGGCCAAAACTGTCGCTGAGCAGATGGGGCAGTGGTTTGGAATTCATAAGCCTGAATGTGCCGTGCTTGTTTCAGATTTTGCGAACGACTATTCTAGCAATGCCGACACGTAATGTCAGACCTGAAGGCGGGTCGCCCGGAAATCTTTTGCCGGATTGGCTCGCGCATTAGCCCGCTCCTGATTTTTATGCAGACACTCGACAAAGCAATCATCACTGAACTTCACTCAATTCTCGGTAAAGACGCGGTTCTGACTGATGACGCGGAACTGATGGTTTACGAATGCGACGCGATCACAACGCACAAGGTGCGCCCGCTGGCGGTGGTGTTTCCGACCACGACTGAACAGGTTTCGCGGACGGTGCGGCTGCTGTCACAACACAACATTGCCTTCGGGCCGCGTGGCGCGGGCACGGGGCTGAGCGCCGGCGCGCTGGCGATTGGATGCGAACAGGGCGAACGCGCCGTGACGATTGAAATGGCGCGGATGAATCGCATCCTCGAAATTGATTATGCCAATCAGCGGGCCATCGTGCAGCCGGGACTGATCAACGTCAGGCTGTCGCAGGCGATTGCGGCCAATGGTTATCATTACGCGCCTGATCCTTCGTCGCAGACTTCGTGCACGCTGGGCGGCAACGTCGCTGAAAATTCCGGCGGGCCGCACTGCCTGAAATACGGGATGACGACCAATCACATTCTGGGTCTGGAGGTTGTGCTGCCCGATGGCGCAATCATCAGCCTGGGCGGGCACGGAGCCGACTCGATTGGTTATGACCTGCTGGGGCTGTTTGTCGGCAGCGAAGGCACGTTTGGCATTGCGACGAAAATTACCGTGAAGCTGACGCGCACGCCGCAACTGGTGGTCACGCTGCTGGCTAATTTTCTCGACATCAACGATGCCAGCCGCGCTGTGTCGGCCATTATTGCTGCCGGGATTCTGCCGGCGGCGCTCGAAATGATTGACCGCGTGACGATCAATGCCGTTGAGGATTCGGTGTATGCCGCCGGTTATCCGCGCGATGCGGCGGCGTGCCTGATTGTCGAACTTGACGGCTTGCAGGCCGGGATGAATCAGCAGGTGCAGCGCGCCATTGACATCTGCTGCGAACACGGTGCGCGGTCGGTGCGCGAAGCGCGTGATGAAGTCGAACGCAAAAAATTATGGGCCGGACGCAAGGGCGCATTCGGCGCGCTCGGTCGCGTCAGCCCGGATCTCTTTGTGCAGGATTCGGTCGTGCCGCGCACAAAGCTGCCTGAAGTGCTCGCGGGCATTTACGCCATCGGCGCGAAATACAAGCTGCGACTTTCGACGGTCTTTCACGCGGGCGATGGCAATCTGCACCCGAACATCAATTTTGACGGGCGCAACCGCGACGAGGTCGAACGTGTTCACCTGGCCGGCAGCGAGATTATGAAACTGTGCGTGGCCGCCGGCGGTTCAATTTCAGGCGAACACGGCGTCGGCGTGGACAAGATCAGTTATATGCCGCTGATTTTCGATCAGGCTTCGCTCGACGCGATGCTCGCCGTCAAGGATGTTTTCAATCCAACCGGACTGTGCAATCCCGGCAAGGCCGTCCCGGCGCAGAAGCTGTGCCGCGAACACAAAAAAGGCCACAACATCGTGTTCGACTGAATTCAGCCGTCACCGCACCGTTCCATCTTTCAGGTCTGCTTTGCGGCAGCCATTTTTTGCAGCTTGGCTTTATGACGCAGCATGAATTTCAGAAAGGCCCGCGTGGGTGAAGGCTGAAAACGTCCGAGCGACGCCATCGCTACCGACCGTCGCAGGCGATGGCCGCTGATGCGCAACCTGGCGAGCCTGCCGGCTTCGATCTCCTCGCGCACCGTCCACGCCGGCAGCAGAGAAATGCCGGTCCCGCGCTCGACCATCAGCTTGATGAAATAGGTATCGTTTGATTCAAGCGCCAGTTCAGGCCGCATGCCGACGCTGTCAAAAAACTGATCGGTGGCCCGCCTGATCGAAGCCCCGCGCTCAAACAGAATCAGCCGTTCCCGCTGCAATTCGGCCACCGGCACGGCGCGTTTGCCAGCCAGGCGGTGCGCGCGTCCGACAATCAGCAGCAGTTCATCCTCAAACAGCTTCGTGACCTGCAGCGCCGGTGAATAAACGGCCAGCGAAGCGAACCCGACATCTGCCGCGCCGTTGAGAATGTCGGCGACGGTCTGCTCAGTGCTGACCGTCGTGCGAAACGACAGCTCAATGCCCGGATGCGCCCGCATAAAGGATTCAAAGAGCGGCACGAACAAATGCACAAACGCCTGAGTGGCGGCGGCGACGCGCACCCGGCCTGCGAGCGCACGCTCGCGCCCGGCGACGCTTTCGCGCAGGGCTTCGGCGTCGTCAAGGATGCGTTCGACATATTCGAGCGCCGCCTTGCCCGCCTGTGACAGCTTGACGGCGCGCCGGGCGCGGATGAAGAGCGGTTCACCGAGTTCTTCTTCCAGCGCCTTGATCTGATGACTGACGGCTGACTGTGTGAGATTCAGCCGTTCGGCGGCGCGGGTGAAGTTCAGCGTTTCAGCGACCACGCGAAAAGTCCGCAATTGTGCCATTTCCATTTTGCTGTGGCCCTCCTGAGCCATTAGCAATCGTAATGGCAGAGAGTAAAACAATCAATTGGACGAATGACAGTCAGCGCCCTACAATGACGCTTACATCTGACTCGAACAGCAGGAAGGCCGGGGCTGAATTGATCCCGGCTGATGGAAGCGAGGGATTCCGGCCACACCGGAAGACGATTACGCGGCGACTGCCTGGAACGCCGTTCACAACAAATGCCTGCCGCCTTCAGCGGGCGCAAGTCAGCGTCGCCGGGGTTTTCAGATAACCGG
>CAYWDW010000300.1:0-6639 GCA_964457105.1 uncultured Heliobacteriaceae bacterium | reverse complement strand
AAGCCTGATTGGCCAGGTGCGGCCCGGCCACCGCCTGATGTCCGACTTCGACCGGAGCGTTCGGTTCACGGCGCGATTTGAGGCACTCCAGGAAATTGGCTACGTGCGGATCGGTCGGAATGCCGCCCCTGAATTCGTGAATCGTGGCGGGCGGAATGTTTGGACGCTTCCAGACTTCGGGATAGACGCGATAGCCATCGTCATCAAGCACCATCGTGGCCTTCCTGCCCTGGATGGTGATCTTCCAACTGTCCTCGTATGAATTGGCATAGCAGAGCGTCCACGTCGCCAGGAAGGTCGGATATTCAAACACAGCGCTGAAAGTGTCGGGCACTTCGCCAAAGGTCTGCATGCAGATCAGGCCCTGACAGACGGCTGATTTCGGCGGCCTGCCATCGTTGCAGAACCACTGAATGACATCCATCAGGTGCGTGCCCTGGTCGGTCATATGGCCGCCGTTGTAATCAAAGAAACTGCGCCACGCAAAGAAGCGCGGCGGCGTCAGTTCGTGCCGGTGTTTGGCCGGTTCCTGAAAGCGATTCCAGTCGAGTTTGCCTTTGAATTTCATCCGCTTCACGTCCACCGGGCGATTCCAGTACCACTGCGCGCGGGCGAGCGCGATTTCACCCAGCACGCCGTCGGCGATCAGTTGCTTTGCGCCGCGAATCATTTCTGAACTGCGGCGCTGCATGCCGACCTGCACAATCTGTTTTGTGGCGCGCACCGCTTTGACGATGCGCGCGCCCTGTTCGATGGACAGGGCAAAGGGCTTTTCGGTGTAAACGTCCTTGCCCGCCGCGACCGCGTCCATCACGACCTGCGCGTGCCAGTGATCGGGCGTGGCATTGAGCACGGCCACGACTTCCCGGTTGTCGAGCACTTCGCGGTAATCGAACGTCGCCTTCGATCCGGCGCGGCAGGATTTGAGGGCGTCAGCCTGGCGCGGTTCGTAAACGTCGCTGACGTGGATGAATTCGACCTGCTCGCCCGCGACCTGCTGAAACGCTCGCATGACGCTCTGCCCGCGCCCGCCGGCGCCGATGATAGCCATCTGCACGCGATCATTGGCGCCGGGGACGCGGGTGTATGAGGCGGCGCTCAGCAGTCCCGCGCTGCCGGCGGCGAGGCTGGCGGTCTGCATAAACTTTCTGCGACTTCCGGGCGGATTGTGGCGAGCTGTCATGGCAACCTCCGAAGTGACTGGTCAGGGAATAAAAAAACTGCCGGTGATGAATGAAGAAACTGCGGCCCGAATCCTACTACCGCATCAGGCGACCGGCAAGCAGCGCACAGCGCACGGCGCGCGTTGCGAGATGGCGGTGAAAATCGTGAGCATCTGGTAATCAGCGTTCATTTGTCCTATCATCCCGCCGGTCGCACTCCACGTCATCTCAACTTCGAGACACACTTCGGACAGGCCGGGCTGGTCTGCTGAAACAGGCGGCGCGGCTGTGGATGCTTATGGAAACACCATCCTTGTCCTCAATTCGTGAAACGGGCGCATCGCGCACGGGCGATCAGGACTGGACAAAGCTGATCAGCGCCATTGCGAGCGGCGATCAGGCCGCGATGGGGACGCTTTACGACGCCACCAGCCGGGTGGTCTTCGGGCTGGCCCTGCGCATTCTGAATGACCGCGCGACTGCCGAGGAGGTGATGCTGGACGTGTATACTCAGGTCTGGCGTCAGGCTGGCAGTTATGATTTGCAGCGCGGTTCGGCGATGGCATGGCTGATGACGATTGCACGCAGTCGGGCAATAGACCGCCTGCGGTCGGGCTGGCAGGATCGGCAGCGCCGCGAACCGCTCGAAACGGTCGGCGATGTTCGCGCCGGTGATTCCAGCCCGGAAGAAGCCACCGAAATTTCAGAGCGCCGGGTCCTGGTGCGCCAGGCGCTCGACGCAATTTCACCGGAGCAGCGCGAACTGATCGAACTGGCTTATTACGGCGGCCTGAGCCACAGCGAAATTGCTTTGCAAACCAGTCTGCCGCTTGGTACTGTCAAGACCCGGATTCGCCTCGGAATGCTCAAACTCAGAGAAATGCTTGGCCCGGCGCTGGAAGGAAACGTATGAACCGCCACGACGCAGTCACTGAAGAAAGTCAGGAACTGGCTGCCCTGTCTGCCCTGGGCGCGCTCGGTCAGCACGAAGCGCGCGCCTTTGCCTCCACGCTGGCTGAGGAAACGGCCCGCGCCGCCGATCTGCACGCCTTTGAAAAAGCCGTCGCCGCCCTCGCCTTTGCCGCACCCGAAGCCGAACCGCCTGCCCATGCCAAAGACAAACTGATGGCCCGCCTCAGTGAACTGAAGCCGTCAGCTTCAGTCACTAATGACGTCACTGCTGCGCCGGTCATGCCTGCCGCGCTCAGAGAGATCTTTCACGTCCGTGCCAATGAGGGGAAATGGACTCCGTATTCAGAAGGCATCGAAGCGAAAATTCTCTTCAAGGATAAAAGCAGCAGTTCGGTCAGCATGCTGCTGCGCATGCAGCCGGGCGCTGAAATCATTCGTCATCGCCATTCCGGCATTGAAGAATGCCTCGTCCTGGAAGGCGATTTTCACATTGGTGATGAAGCCTACGGCCCCGGTGATTTTCAATGCGCCCTGCCCGGCAGCGTTCACGAAAAGGTCTTTTCCCAGGACGGCGCGCTGGTGCTGATTATCTCGAACGGCTTTGAATTGCTCTCCTGACCCCAATCATTAACCGTCATCAGGATCTCTGCGCTGTGCCTGCGGCGCTGCCTGCCAGGCCGACGTTTCGATTTCGAGACCGCACCATCCCATAACCGCACACTCACGACCCCTGACATTGTCGTTCTCCGCAAGCAAAGTGCCTGACGAAGAAGGTTTAGCCGGAAGCCGCAGGCTGGCACGAAATTTGGTTAAGGTAGGCGGAATTCGGAATTCGGAATTCGGTAGTCGGTAGTCGGTAGTCGGAATTCGGTAGTCGGTAGGAAGAAGGTAGAAAGAAGGTAGAAAGAAGGCAGGAAGAATATAGAAGATTGGAAATCGTTCTTTCTACCGACTACTGACTACCGACTACTGACTACCGACTACCTTTCCAGGAGAACTTATGCAAAACCTGCTGCAGGACCTGCGCTACAGTGCGCGAATGTTATTCAGGAATCCGGGTTATACGCTGATTGGGGTGCTGACGCTGGCGCTGGGGATTGGCGCAAATACGGCGGTGTTCAGTGTCGTCAATGCGCTGCTGCTGAGGCCGCTGCCTTATCCGCAGGCGGAGCGGCTGGCTTATGTCTGGACGAGCGATGAACGAGGCAACGGAGAGTTTTCGCTGTCGCCGCCCAATTACGCCGATCTGCGCACGCGCATTCAGAGTTTTGACGGGCAGTTTGCTTTTCGCTATGCAAACTTTGCGCTGACCGGCGACGGCTTGCCGGAAGCAGTCATCGGCATTCAGGCTTCGGCTGATTTCGGGCGCGTGATTGGGACGCCGCCTTTATATGGCAGATATTTCACGGCTGAAGAAGACGCGCCGGGCCGCCATCGCGTGGTGCTGCTCAGCTATGGCTTATGGCAGCGGCGGTTTGGCGGCAATCCGCAGGTCGTCGGGCAGAGCATTCAATTGAACGGCGAAGCGCAGACCGTGATTGGCGTGATGCCGCCGGAGTTTGCCTTTCCGAGTCAGAACATCGAAGTCTGGACGCCGCTGGCGCTTGATCCGGCGAAATATCAGCGCGGCACTTCGTTTCTGCAAAGCGTGGCGCGCCTGAAACCGGGCGCGACGATCACGCAGGCGCAGGCCGAGGCGCAGAGCCTCGCGCACGAGATCGTCCGCGAAAATTCGGCCACCGTGCGCGACCTCGGTTTCAAGCTGGTGTCGCTGCGCAAGCAGGTGATGGGTGAAATTGAAAAGCCGCTCTGGATTTTATTTGGCGCGGTCGGGCTGGTGCTGCTGATCGCGTGCGTCAATGTGGCGAGCCTGCTGCTGGGGCGCGCGACGGTGCGCTGGCGTGAAATTTCAGTTCGGGCGGCGCTCGGCGCTTCGCGCTGGCGGCTGATGCGGCTGATGCTGATTGAAAGCCTGCTGCTTGGCCTGACCGGCGGCCTGGGCGGATTGCTGCTGGCCGGGTTCGGGATTGACTGGCTGCTGCGGGTGCAGCCGGACGCGATTCCGCACAAAGCCGTCAGTCCTGATGGTTATGTCGTGGTCTTTACGCTGGTGACGGCAGTGCTGACCGGGCTGATCTTCGGGCTGATTCCGGCGTGGCAGATTTCAAAAACGAACCTGAGCCAGGTGATGCGCGAATCAGGCCGCGCGGCGAGCAGTTCCGGGCGCTTGAAAATGATTCGCAGCGGACTGGTCGTACTCGAAATCAGCCTGTCGCTGGTGCTGCTGGTGAGCACCGGGCTGCTGCTCAGAAGTTTCTGGAAGCTGGTGCAGGTCAATCCGGGCTTTCAGGCCGAAAATGTTGTCAGTTGCAGCATCAGCCTGCCCCGCGCGAGGTATGCCGATGAATGGCAGCAGGCAGAATTTTTCAATCGCACACTCGACATCGTGCGCGCGCAGCCAGGGGTTGAAGTCGCGGCGGTCGTCACCCATCTGCCGTTCACCAGTTCACGCGGCATGACGACGTTTGAAATTGACGGGCGACCGACGCCGCCGGGCAGCGAGGGGCCTGGCGCTGACAATCACGAAATCAGCCCCGGATATTTTGCGGCCATGGGCATTCCGCTCCAGGCGGGACGCGATTTTACGGATCAGGATGACCGGGATCATCCGGGCGTCGTGATCATCAACGAACAGGCGGCGCGACGTTACTGGCCGGGCGAAAATCCGGTTGGCAAACGGCTGACGATTGGCTCGCCGCCGGAAGAAAAGCTGTACGGCAAGCCGGTCTCGCGTGAAATCGTCGGAATCATCGGCAACGTCAGGCTGCTTGAACTGAACGCCGGGTTTGAGCCGGAAGTTTACGTGCCGATGAAGCAGATGCCGAGCGCCGGAATGTCGCTGGTCGTGCGTGGTCGCGGGGCGGCTGACAGCTTCATCAACGGAATGCGCCAGGCCGTGCGCACGGTGGATCCGAATCAACCGGTGCGGCGCGCGCAACCCATCGCCGCCGCGATTGCCAGGTCGGTGGCCCCGCAGCGGTTTATGGTGCTGCTGCTGGTGATCTTTGCCGCGCTCGCGGTCGTGCTGGCGGTGGTCGGCATTTACGGCGTGATGAATTACACCGTCACGCAGCGCACGCAGGAGATCGGCATTCGCCTGTCGCTCGGCGCGCAGCCGTCGGATGTGCTGCGCCTGATTATTGGCCAGGGCCTGCGCCTGGTCGCGGGCGGTCTGCTGCTCGGTCTGGCCGGGGCGGTGGGCCTGAGTCAGGTGCTGCGCAGTCTGCTGTTTGAAATCAGCGCTACGGACCCGCTCACCTTTGCGGCAGTCGTGCTGCTGCTCGTGCTGGTCGCGCTGCTCGCGTGCTGGCTGCCGGCGCGACGCGCGGCGCGGGTGGACCCGATGATTGTCCTGCGGCAGGAGTAAGCCCGGTTTATTGCGCGCCCTGGGAGTGCCGGGCCTGGACTTCCTGCGCGGTGGCCACCAGCCATCACGTCGCAGACGAGCGCGACCGTCCACGCGCCGAGCCGCACATCAATGAGCGCCGGATGCAGCGGATGACCCAGCCACGTGCCGGGCAGCAGGTTCCTGAGCTGCTGCCCGACGGTGCCTCCCATTTTGAAAGTGCTGGTGATTGTCGGCTGCACAGCCTCGGCGGTCTGTTCCAATCAGTCCTGTCGAGCGATCAAAGCGATTGCGGATTCTGCTGTCATAACTCTCCTTTCGTTCAGGCCTGACTTTCCCGCCGCTGTGCGTCAGTTCTCCGCGCGCGCAGGCTCGCCCAGACCGCCGTGCCGATCAGCGCGGCAATCACGGCGACCGAGACGAGCGGCGAGAGCTGAAGCCAGTGACCGAGCATTATCTTTGCGCCAGCGAAACCCAGCACCCCGGCCAGCCCGTAATGCAGATACCGAAACCCGGCGAGGCTGTGCGCCAGCACGATGAAGAGCGAGCGCAGGCCCAGAATCGCAAAGATGTTCGAGCTGTAAATGATGAACGGCGCGCGGCTGACCGAGAAGACCGCCGGGACCGAATCAATGGCGAACATAATGTCGCTCAACTCGATCCCGATGAGCGCCAGCAGCAGCAGCGTCGCCGCGCGCCGCCACAATCAATGGGCCGCATAGTATCCTTCCTTCGCGCGCACGTTCAGGCGCGGCAGCCCGCGCGGAGGTTTGACGCGGACCCTGATCCGGCGCCACTTGCCATCGGAGAACTCGGCCAGCAGTCGGGCGCGGTCGTTGAAGCCGACCAGGAAGAAATCGTCCTCGTCGTGGCTGGTTTCGATGAAAGCCTTGAGCGCTTCGCGGGCGCGGGGGATTTTCTCTTTCATACTGCCTGACAGATCGAAGACCACGCCGATGCTGGCCGACAAATCCTCGTCACTGAAAAAGGCGATCTGCTGTTTGACCTTGTCCTCGTAGACCTCGAAATGGCGCTGATCGAGTCCGGCGACCAGACGGTTGTATGAATCGGTGACAGTGACGGGGAAGGAGACGAGTTCCGTATTTACTAAGACCAGCAGAATGCCTCGCTGCTTGCGGCGAGGATGAATGCTTCAAA
>CAYWDW010000299.1:0-6652 GCA_964457105.1 uncultured Heliobacteriaceae bacterium | reverse complement strand
CAGCGTGGGAATGCACAGGTAAACTGCATCGCCCGAAGGATCAACGGCGAGGCCCGTCACCTGCGTCAGATCAGTGTCACGCGCGGCTGCGCCATCATCAATTGAAAGACCGCCGCCGGAAATCAGATTGATGCTGTTCGGCTGGATCACTATTCCGGCCAGAGTCACCGGCTGACTGGTCGTATTGACGAAACGCAGATAGCTGGAGTTGTTGTATTCATCAACGACAAAAAAACCGCGCCCCTGCGGATCACGGGCAACGGCGGTGGGCTGCGTCATGGGCGCTTTCCGGGCTTCCACACTGGTTGAATACCCCCCACCGACAATCGTCGAGATGGTATTCGGCCCGGCGGATTGCGCATTGACGGCAGCGGTCGAGAGACTGACCGCCGCCAGCACAAATGCCAGCGTGACTTTTGTTCCGGCTTTCAGACCGCAGCCGAGCTGATTTTTCAGGCTGAATGACAGGTTTGAGCTGATGCAAGGATAAGTGTGAGTTGATGATTTCAAATGCTGATACATCTCCCGGCAATTCATTTCACAATGCTCCTGAAAATAGTTATGCCCTGATTGGCACTGTGGGGGAAGAAGCGCGATGTCAAAGGGGCAATGTGGGTGGGGCAACCAGATCGTGAAATCGGACAGCAATCAGACCAGAGTGCCACCGGAACGGCAGCAACAGATTCCTGTTCCGGCTGCGCGACACGCCGCAAGACTGAAATTACGGCAGGAAGCTGCAACACTAACTGTCTTTCACGTCGAATAACCGACTTCGTCCATCCGTTTAATAAATTGGTTTTCCAAAGAACCAGTTCCAGGCAACAATCAGGGTCGTGGACTCACATCCTTGTGAGATGTGCTTTGCAGAACTCTGATATTGGCAATCGGTCGTGAGGTCCAGATTTTTCCAGGCCGGAACAGATTAAACTTCCGGCCATTGATGTGTGCGGGGTTAACGCAGGGGGACCATCCGGTGTTTGTCAGGCTGATTTATCACCTGACATCTTTACTCATCCTTCAAGCACGGCAAAATATGAATCATTGGGTTGCCATTCATGCCGACGGGCAATGTAACAGATCGTGTCGAGGCCATTTTTATTTTCTCGCTGCTGATACTTCATTCCAGCCTTCTCCATGACGCGCAATGAAGCCAGATTGAGGGCATCCGTGCTGGCAGTGATCTGCTCATAGAACAAATTCTCGAATCCGTAACGGATCATGGCCTGTGCCGCTTCAGTCGCCAGACCCTGCCGCCAGTGGACTGATTCGATGCCATAGAGTAATTGCAATTCCGGCGGATCATGAAAGTGCCAGTATCCGCAGAACCCGATCAATTCGACGGCCCCGCGCCAGGAAACCGCCCATAAGCCCGGCCCTCCTTCCTGAAAGATGGCCACGCTCCCGGCGACCACCCCGGCTGCTTCTGCGGCTGATATTTCCCGATCATCCCAGAGAAACTTCCTGACACCGGGATCAGTCCAGATTTGATGAAGCCTGGCCACATCAGACTCCCTCAGCGGGCGCAAAGACAGACGATTTGTTTCAATTCGGATGTCTTTCATCTGATGCCTCATCTTTCTTTTTCACAGAAAGTGCATCATCCTCCTGATGCTTTTCTGAGGCAATGATCCGAATGAAAAAAATACGGGCCTGAAGAATTCGAATTCTTCAGGCCCTTGAACTCCTGCCCTTTATCCAGAGGAGAAAAGCGTCAGGAACAATTAACGAATCACCTCACCCCACACAATGTGATCTCTTACGCCAAAGCTGATTATGACCAATCGGCGCACAAACTACTCTCACAGAATCCACACTATGGACAAGTGATTCCAGTATTCTTTCCCGACAGGAAGGCAACTCGTCCGCCTTCCTGTCGAGTGTTCAGAAGTGTGGTTAGCTACAGAACGCGGTAAAGACCGGCACAGTCAGCGTCGCTTCATTGGTGAAAGTCAGCTTGTGCAGATTATGTCCACCATTGAATGCATTCTGGTTACTGCCGGCATTGATATTGAAGTTAATGGCGGCACCAAGCAATGCGACATCGCTGCCATCCGTTCCCCAGAACTTCATCCAGCCATAGCTGCCAGCCGGAATGAACGTTTCAAAACGCGGCGTCGTGCGCGGGAACCGGTTCGGGCCAAGCAACTGATTGAGTTGACAGGTACCGATAGAAGCGGTCCAGCTTACCGGATTTTCCAGCGGGTCATACAAAAGACCGAAGATGTTGCCAATCCGGGCACCCGAAGTCAGCATACTGCCACCGATCCGGTTGACAATCAGTGTCGTGTCGTTGCTGTCACCGCGGCTCATGATGTGATCCAGCGCCAGCACTCGCGGCAGCGCGTTATACATCGAACCATTGAATCTGAGTACCGCAATCGTGTTATTGGCCGGGTCACAAACAAGGCCGTCCGGCACGCCATCCGGAGTATTATTGGGGCCTCCGGTAAGATCAATTGCCGCAATCGCTTCAGCACCAAGATTGGCGGCGGGACCACCTGCGGGAGTAGGCCCCTGGAATTTCACATATTCATAGCCAATCAGATAGTTGAAAGCAATCGGGCAGCCATCCCTGCCGGTAGCCACGGCAACAACATATCCCGTCACGCCCGGATCAATGTCTGACATATTGAATGACATTGTCTGATTCGGCGTCAGACACACATAACTGTCAGCCACTGAGCAGTTGCTGCCATCCACAAAGAAGAAGTGCACAAACACCCCATCCCGTGAAACCGTGCCATCATCAGTATTGGTGATATTGATGCGCGTGTTGTTCGCGCCTGGATTGCTGGTCGTCGAAGAGTAAATATTGTAGATCAGCACCGAACCAGCTTTCTGGTCGCTGATCGCTGAAGTTGCCGGATACGGGATTCCCGGATCCGCTGCCATAGCCACTGATGCAAACGCCAGGAGCGCCGTCAGAGACAACAACAGATTAGTGAGTTTGTGTGAGGCTCGCATGTTGGATATCTCCTTTGAAGTTTGGTCCGTCAGTCTCATCACCAGGCATCTTTAACAGGGTGAAGTTGCCATAACTACCTGCCTCACTCGCAGACCTTCGGTCCTGAGGCGGAGTCGCATGATTGCGGTGCAACGTTGATCGCAACCCAGTGAATAAGGATTACCAGTGAATTACTTAGCCATCAAAGGACCTGCGCCAGGCATTGGAAGAGTGAGTAAAGGCCCGACTGACTAAGCTTAGCTTACGGCTTTCTGTAGGTGAACTCTCGATGATTTTGTCTTGCCGGTGTGAGGAAAGTCCACTAACGTGGCAGAGGATACGCCCTCATTTAAGAGATGTCAACATTGATTTTGAAGTTATTGTGAAATGTTCACGATCTCGATAAATTTCGCCCTGCCTCGAACAAAGCTCAGCGCCTGTGGGACTTAGGTCGGCACAGACGGCATTCGGTTATTCATGGCGCAACGCTTCGGCGGGCTTCAGCAGTGAAGCGGAACGGGCCGGATAAATCGTGGCCAGCAGGCTGATCAGCACCGCCAGCAGGCCGGTCAGCAGACAGTCCAGCCAGTCAACCCTGACCTTGATAAATGACACTGAGTAAATTTCAGCCGGAATTGAAATCAACTGCCAGTGATTGGCTGCCCAGCTCAGGCCAAGTCCCAGAATCAGCCCAGGCACCGCGCCCAGCCCCCCGATCATAACTCCCTGATACATAAAAATTCGTCTGATCGCCTGCGCTGTCGCTCCCTGGGTGCGCAGAATGGCGATGTCACCCTGCTTCTCAAGAATCATCATGGTCAGGGTCGTAATAATGTTCAGGGCGGCGATCACAATCAGCAGCACGAAAAAAATCACCACGACCTGCTGCTGCAATTTCAGCGCAGCAAACAGCGGGCGATTCAGTTCCTGCCAGTTGGTGGTAATGAATTCCGCCCCGTCAGTTCCGGCGCGTGCAGCCTGAACGGTTGCCCGCACACGCTCCCCGATGTCGCGCACCGCATAAATATCCTGCACCTTCATCTGAATCACACCTGCCGTATCGCCGCTGCCCGTCAATCGCTGTGCTGCCGCCAGTGAGACGTAAGCCCACTTCGAGTCATATTCGTATAGCCCGGCGGAGAAGATGCCGACCACGCGAAAGCGGCTGTAGCGCGGCGCCGGGCCAGCGGGCGTGAGTCTGGTGCGAGCGGAAAAGACTGACACCAGGTCGCCGCGTCTGACGCCCAGGGTGCGGGCCAGTTCCCTGCCGAGAATGATTCCGTCAGGCGCATACGATGGCTCAGCATTACCAGTCCCTGTCGTGACTGATGGCTGAAGATCGGCGGGCCGGCCTTCAATGATGCTGCTCGAAAGCTCGGTGTCGGCCTCTCCGCCTGCGGCCCCGGAGTCAATGCCTTTGATGATGGCTGGTTCCTGGCGATCACCGGCGCTGATCAGTGCGGGTTCGTAAATCGTGGCCGAAGCCGAACTGACTCCCGGCACCTGCCGGATTACATTCATCAGTTCACGGTAATTTTCGATCCCTTCATTATTGGCTTTCAGCAGATTGAGGTGAGCCGTACCGGCCAGAATCCTGCCCTGCACTTCGGCGCGAAAGCCGCTGGCCAGCCCCTGGGCAAAAATCAGCGCGGCAACGCCGGTCGTGATTCCGGCGACGGCGATAACCGTGATGATCGAAACGGCGGTCTGCCGCCGGCGCGCACGCAAATAACGCAGGGCAATGAAAAGTTCGTAAGGCATGACAGTTGGACCACCGGCAGGCAGCCGTCGCACCGCAGATGGTCACTTCGTTTCGGGACGCATGTGCGGAAACAGAATGACGTCACGAATTGAACGCTGATTGGTCAGCAGCATCACCAGCCGGTCAATGCCGATGCCTTCGCCCGCCGTCGGCGGCAGGCCGTAAGACAACGCGCGGATGTAATCCTCATCCATCACCATCGCTTCATCGTCGCCGCGCTCGCGCTGCTGCATCTGCGCTTCAAAGCGCCGCCGCTGTTCCAGCGGGTCGTTGAGTTCCGAGAAGGCATTGGCAATCTCCATCCCGGCAATGAAAAGTTCGAACCGCTCGACAAAGCGCGGATCATCCGGCTGCTGTTTTGACAGGGGCGACAAGACCGTCGGGAATTCGGTAATAAATGTCGGATTGAGCAGGTGCGGTTCAGCGACCTGCTCAAAAATTTCACCGAGCAGTTGCCCGTCGTTGAGTTTCGGATCGAACGACAGATCAAGCGCCGCCGCGGCCTTTTCCAGTTCGCCGCGCTCCAGCAGGGCTTCGCTGGCGGGCTTCGCGGCCTCAGCTTCGGCGGGCCAGTATTGCCGCACGGCCTCGCGCATTGTCAGCCGCTGCCAGTTATCGAAATCAATCACCGCACCCTGATACCTGACCTGCCGTGTGCCGCAGACCTTGTCCACCAGCCCGGTAATCAGTTCCTGCGTCAGTTCCATCAGGTCGTTGTAGTCCGAGTAAGCCTGATAAAACTCCAGCATCGTGAACTCAGGGTTGTGGCGAATCGAAAGCCCTTCGTTGCGAAAGTTGCGGTTGAGTTCGTAAACGCGCTCGAAGCCGCCGACGATCAGCCGCTTCAGATACAACTCCGGCGCGATGCGGGCATAAAGATCAATGTCGAGCGCATTGTGATGCGTCCTGAAAGGCCGCGCCGCCGCGCCCGTCGCCAGCGGCGAGAGCATCGGCGTTTCAACTTCGATGTATCCGTGATCGTCAAAATAACGCCGCACCTCGCGGACGATCTGCGCGCGCCGCACAAAAACCTCGCGTGAATTCAGTTCGTCAGACGCGCCCTCTTCCCTGACCACACTGAGCGCGCTGCTCGCAATCAGATCAACGTAACGCTGCCGGTAACGCAGTTCCTTGTCCTGCACGCCATGAAATTTGTCCGGCATAGGCAGCAGCGCCTTGGCCAGAAACTGCAGCCTCGTCACGTGCAGGGACAGTTCGCCGGTCTTCGTGACAAACAGAAAACCTTCAACGCCGATCCAGTCGCCCAGATCAAGTTTCTGATACAGCATCCAGTCGGCCTCGCTGACATCGCTTTTGCGCACGTAAACCTGCAACGCCTGCGCGCCGTCCGACAAATGCGCAAATGCGGCCTTGCCCATCAGCCGCATCGTCATAATCCGGCCTGCCAGTCGCACCACGCCGCCCTCAGCCGCTTTCAGTTCGGCATTGCGCGCTTCCGCCTCCGCGCCTTCCAGTTTCCCCGCGTAATGGTGACAGCGTTCGACGATCTGCGTGATCGTGTGGGTGCGGGCAAAGCGGTTCGGGTAAGCCGGATGCCCAAGCCCCGTAATCTCGTCAAGATGATGACGGCGCTGCTGTATCTGATCGTTGTCCTGATCGAACAAGGTAATCTGCTCCTTTGCGGTCACAATCCGCTGAATACTACGTGAATCAAGTCAGTCCGCGATTATAGGAACGCGGCTTTGACAGTGTCAACGCGCGGTTTTTTGCGCGGCTTTGCCCGGCGCGCAATATTCTGAACACTTTTATCAGTCGGGCGTTCAGATCAGATTGCGATTGGATGCAGATTACAGTACGCGAGCGTGAGCGAGCGCCCGCAGTCGCAGTGCTGGGCCGCTAGCGCACGCGCGCGGACTGTAATATGCCACCAAACGCAAAATGATCCAGGGTGGCGCCGGAAAATTACTGTAAAATGCCACAGCCAG
>CAYWDW010000298.1:0-6655 GCA_964457105.1 uncultured Heliobacteriaceae bacterium | reverse complement strand
CCCCCGGCCAGGTGTTCACCCGCGAACAGCTGGCCGACCGGCTGACCGAAGACGCACAGCACAAAAAGGTGAACGTCAGCGACGAAGAGCGAGAGCTGAAAATCGTGCAGGCCATGCTGAAGGAAGCTAAAACCGGCTGGCACGTTTTCAACCCGGACGTGGCGCGTCGCAAGGCGGACGCCGCCTTTGAAGCGGGAACCAAAGTCAAAGATGCGCTGAGGAACAAACTCTATCCTCAGCAGTGACCGGCGGAGGTCTTATGCGATTATTCAAATATCTCGTCATCGTGACGTTCTGCCTGGCGGCGGCGGCGGCGCTGTACCTGCCTTCTACCGCCGCGTTGACGCCCGGCGAGAAAAGCAACAAGGACCGGGGAAAAACCCCCGGCGTGGTCATCCCCAAACCCGATAATCCTGAAATGTATGTCGGCAGCGAGGCGTGTGCTGACTGTCACACCAATCAGGCCACACATTACGCGCTGACCGCTCACCGCAAAACCAATAACGCCAGATACCCGGTTGATCAGCGCGGCTGCGAGGCCTGTCACGGCGGCGCCAGGAATCACGTCGAGTTCTATCAGGGCGCGCAGAAGCTGCTCAAGGAAGGCCGGGAGGCCGAAGCCCAGGCGCTCTATGCCGACGAAGCGAAGGCGCAACTGGCGCAGATGAAATCATTCAGCGCGCTGTCTTCGGCTGAGGCTTCAGGCCTGTGCCTGCGCTGCCACGAAGGCTCGCAGGGCCGCAGCGAGGAACGCTTCAATTACCGGCGCAGCGAACATTCGCGGCACGGTGTTTCCTGCCTCGACTGCCACTCGTCGCACGCGCCCAGGCGGACTGAGTTCCTGCTGCGCGGCGCCGAACCGGAGATGTGCTATCAGTGCCACGCTGAACAGAAGGCGACCTTCTCGAAACCGTTTCACCACAAGGTGCCCGAAGGCGGCATGAAGTGTTCAGACTGTCACAATCAGCACGGCGGTTTTATGGCCAAATCCCTGCGCAATTCGCTCAACGGCGACGCCGGATGCATCAAGTGTCACGCCGACAAGCAGGGGCCGTTTGTGTATGAACACGCGCCGGTCAAGGTGGAAGGCTGTCAGGCCTGCCACACCCCGCACGGCTCGTCATATCCGAAGATGCTGACCCGGCCTCAGGTTAAATTCCTCTGCCTGGAGTGCCATTCCAATACGCCAGGACTGGAAGCGGAAGGAACCGGACTCGGAGACAGTGCGCCGCACAATCTCTCCGATCCGAAATATGCCAACTGTACCGCCTGTCACTTCGACATTCACGGTTCCAACAAGCATCGGCAATTCCGCTGAGCGGAAAGGAACGCTGCCATGAACACGCAGTTATGCTCAGTTTTTCACCGGCTCTTCCGACCCTGCGCAGGCGCAGTGGCGTTGTCCCTGCTGCTCTCCGGCGGGATGCTGACGCTGGCCCAGAGCAGTGTGGAGAAGAGTGAAACCACGCAGGACGCTAAAAAACAGGACGATGAACTTGCGCTGGCGCGGGCCGCTGTCGCCAAACCCGGCGAAAAACCCGCGCCGTCTGAAACCGGGCGCATCATCGGCCTCTATTCGGTTCAGTCATCCATTGAATTTGGCTACCGTTTTGAAGACACCACCGGCAGCCGTGACAGTTTTCTCTCACAGGTCAATGTGCGCGACGGCTTTCGCGTGCTGGAATATTCACTCGATTCGCGGTCCATCAACGGTTCCGGCCTGCTCTATGATTTCCTGCGGGCAGATGTGAACAATGCGGGCGGCGATGCGGCGCAAAGCTTTTCGCTGCGCATGGACAAAACCCGCGCCTATCGCCTTGATGCGAGCCTCAGGCGGTTTAATTACTTCCGCGTGCCGGGGCCGACTTTCGCGCTCGGCTGGAAGAATTACGATCAGCGGCAGCAGGTTTCGGATTTCAATCTGAAACTCTTTCCGCAGCGCGCCGTGAAGTTCAACCTCGGTTATGGCCGCAGCATGGCCACCGGGCGATACACGACCATCTACAGTTTCTCGCGCGATCTGTTCCCCGTGCGCGGTGATTCACGCTGGGCGGCGAACGATTACCGCGCGGGCGTTGAAGCGTCGTGGAAGGGCTGGAATTTCAACCTCGAAGGTCTCTATCGCGGCTTCAGGAATGATCCGCAGCTTCTTTCAAATCCGACGGTGGAAAAGGGCTTCAGTCCAACCGACCCGGCCATCCTCGCCACCTTCGAGCGCGATTACCCGCTGCGCTCACACGCCGGAGTCTTCCGGGCCAGCGTGAAGGGATCCATGGCCGAACGCCTGCATCTGGTCGCACGCTGGCTGCACGACGATGAAAGAATGCGCGCGCCGTTCTATGAACTCGCCTCAGGCACCAGCAACACCGCCAATGTCAAAGTGCTGTCGCAGCTCTTCACGGCGAATGGCCAGGTGAAACGACCGAGTAAAACAGCCGACCTGGGCGTCACCTTTGAGCTGAGCCGTCATTTCTCAATCAGCGAAATGCTGCGCTACAACTCCTACCGGATTCAGGGCGACGTGGCGACGATTCAGACCACCGTGAATCAGACGGGCACGGCCAGCCCGGTCACGACGATCAGCCGGACGGTGGGCAGCGACCTGCTGACCGATCAGACTTCGTGGTGGAACACGCTCGCGCTGGATATGAACTTCGGCAGGAAGTTCTCAGCCAGTCTGGGCTGGCGTGCGATGAAACGCGAGGTCGCACTGGCCATCAATGTCAGCACCCCGACCAGCGCACCGTCAGCCACCAATCCTTTTATCAGCCATGACGAGGAATCCGTCACCACCAATGCTTTCGTCGGCGGCGTGCGCTTCAGACCAGTCAACCGGGCCAGCTTCTTCTTCGATATCGAGCATGGCCAGAACAACAATGCCTTCGTGCGCATCAATCCGCTGGACTTCACCCGCGTCCGCGTGCGGTCACAGTTTCAGGCTACCCGCACCTTGTCATTCAACGGCAGCTTCACTTCAGTGGACCGGATCAACCCGACGCCGCAGGTGCAGAATGAATCCGACAGCCGCAGCTATACGGCAGCCGTCAACTGGGAACCGTCATCACGGTTCTGGATCAATAGCGGTTTTGATCACCACAACCTGTTCACCACGGCGAACCTCAGATACACCCTGGGCAGCCAGGTCATCCTGGGCCGCCTGCTGGCTTACGGGCGCATGAATACAGTCTTTTTCAATGCCAGGGTCGGGCTGACCAGTCGGCTGGATCTGCTGATGGCCTACTACTACATCGGGGATCCGGGCGCGCCGTCAGTGGCGCTGGCGGCGACTGACACCGTGCAGGCGCTGCCGCTGAAGCGTCATAACCCTGAGCTGCGGCTGGCTTACCGGTTCAATAATCACGTTACCGGTAATGTCAGTTACCGGCATTACAGCTACAACGAACGGGACTACGCCACTCAGGATTTTCGGTCCAACATCCTGACTCTCAGCACACGGTTTACGTTCTAGATCAATTTGTGCCTGGGACAGTAGCGCGAGCGTGAGCGAGCGCAGTGGGCCGCCGTGCCGGGGCGCTCGCTCACGCTCGCGCTACCGTCCCAGGCGCGCCATCAGACAACCGCCTCTTCATCTGAAGAAGCGCAGTCACGCGCTCCCCTGCAAAGCAGGCTGTTTTCAACAAGGAGAAGAAAATGAAATTGAGAAAAGTCATCCTCCCCGCGGCGATGATGCTGGCCCTGGCGGTGTCGCTCTGGCTGGCACACCCGTTACAGGGCGCTCCGTTCCAGGAAGCCAAAGCTCTCTATGCGCAGAAATGCGCTTCGTGCCACGCGCTCGATGGCAGCGGCAACACGGCCAAAGGCAAGCAACTGAAACTCAGGGATCTGCGTTCAGCCGAAGTCCAGGGAATGTCCGATGCCAAACTGCTGGAAATCACCGCCAAAGGCAAAGGCAAGATGCCCGGTTATGAAAAACCGCTGGGTCGGGAAAAGGTTGAAATGCTGGTCAAATATGTGCGCAGCCTGAAGAAATAACCTGCCGGTGGTTTGCCGCCTGGCCTGATGCCTGTTCAGGCCGTCAGGTCAGGCGGCAGCCACTCTGCTGGCCGAAGCCAGGTGTCGGCAGGTGCGCTCCGGCTCCGTCAGTCAGTTCACCCTGCCTGGTCAGTGCGGCAACCCGGCTGATAACGACCGCCCCGGCTCAGTCGGCGATGACTGATCGAAAGGAGAACTTTATGTCCGCTTCATCCGCCCCCGCGGATCAGCCTGTGCATCAGCATCCGGGCCTCTATCGCAATCTCATCAGCCTGCTGGGAGCCGTGATCGCGGTGTTTGCGCTGACCTGCATTCTGTTTCTGTTTCTGGCTGAACTGACCGGCGGGCACAGCAATCCTTATCTCGGCATTCTCACCTTCATTATTTTCCCGACGGTGCTGATTTTCGGGCTGCTGCTGATTCCGACAGGCATGCTTATCGAACGGCGGCGGCGCAGACGTCATCGGCCAGAGGTGATTCCGGCCTGGCCACGCCTTGATCTCAACGATGCGCGCCAGCGCCGCTCCATCGCCTTTGTGAGCCTGGCCACCCTCGCCCTGCTCTTTCTGAGTACGGTGGGCAGCTATCGCGCTTATGAATACACCGGCACCACAGCCTTCTGCGGACAGTTGTGCCACACGGTCATGGAACCTGAGTTTGTGGCTTACCAGAACTCGCCGCACGCCAGAGTCGCCTGTGTTGACTGCCACGTCGGGCCGGGCGCGACCTGGTATGTGCGCTCCAAACTGTCCGGCGCTTATCAGGTGTATTCCACGATCTTCAAAAAATATCCGAAACCCGTCACGACCCCGATCAGCAACCTGCGCCCGTCGCAGGAAACCTGTGAACAGTGTCACTGGCCCGAAAAGTTTTTTGGCGCGCAGTTGAAGGTCTTCAATCATTTTGGCGACGACGAAAGCAACACCCCGCGCCAGATCAGAATGCTGATCAATACCGGCGGCGGCAGCGCAAAGTCAGGCTTTGTAGCCGGGATTCACTGGCACATGAACATCGCCAACGAAATCAACTATGTCTCAACCGATCCTCAGCGCCAGGTCATCCCCTGGGTGCAACTGAAGGAGCCATCCGGCAAAATCACCGAATTTCTGGCGAAGGATGCGCCGCTGAAACCTGAAGAACTCGCCCGCGTTTCACCACGGCGGATGGAATGCGTTGATTGTCATAATCGGCCCGCGCATATTTACGTGCCGCCTGATCGTTCAGTTGACGCTTCGCTGCTGGCTGGCAGAATTGAGCGCACGCTGCCTTTCATCAGGCAGCAGGCCGTGCTGACGCTGACCAGAACCTATCAGACAAAGAACGAGGCGCTCAACACGATTGCGACTGATCTTGAAAGCTTCTATCGCACCAATTACGGTGATCGCTACCAGAGTCTCGAAGGTTCGATCAGGGGAGCCATTACCGAAGTTCAGCGCATCTTTGCCACGACCATCTTTCCTGACATGAAAGTGGACTGGCGCACCCATCCTGACAACCTCAATCATTACTATTTCCCGGCCTGCTTCCGCTGCCACGACGGCCAGCACGTCAGCCGCGAGGGCCGCATCATCAGAAACGACTGCAACATCTGTCACACCATTCTGGAACAGACCACAGGCGTCACGCCGCTGATGCCTGTGCAGGGCAAACCGTTTGAGCATTCAGTTGATCTGAGCGATTTCGGCGGGAAGTGTACGGAATGTCACAACAAAGTTGAGGAGAAGAACTGACCAGGCCCGACTGAGCAGCCTGAAACCCGTGGCCGCGGTGTCAGCCGCAGTCGGTGCAGCATTGAAGCTACGGGTTAACGAGATTTTCAAGCGCGGCCTTGTCGCAGATGAACAGGCTTGATCCCTTGCACTGAATGATCTGCCGGTGTCTGAGTTCACCAAGCAGGCGGGTCACGGTTTCGCGTGACGCCCCGATCATCTGCGCGATTTCACCGTGCGTGAGCAGCAGGCGCAGATGAATGCCCTGCTCCGTCTCACGTCCGTTCCGGTCGCACCAGCCCAGCAACAGTCGCGCCAGTTTTTCGCCCACCGAATCAGACAGCGCCAGTGAACGCACCTGAGCATAGACCGCAAAATAATCGCGGCTGAGATGTTGCGCCACGCGCAGACCGGCCTCGCCGTGCTGACGCACAAAGCGCAGAAAATCCTCGCGCCGAATGTAATTGACCTGCCCGGCCTCAAGCATTTCCACCGAACCCTCGTAAGGCATGTTTGAAATGTTGGCGCTCAGACCAAGCGCTTCACCCGGCTCGGCGATTCTCATCAGCGCCTTGCCGTTGCTGGCACTGATCGTCAGTTTGGCGCGTCCGCTGCATAAAATGAAAATCCCGCGCGGAGCCTGCCCCTCCATAAAAAGCAGCGTTCCCTGCGGGAAGAAACTGGGCCTGACAATCTCGTCAAAGTCTTCCAGCACGTTATCGGGCAGGTCACAAAAGAAACGCCCGTAACGCAGATGGCATTCCGCACAGCCGGAATAAGTTCCAGGGGTGCGGGTCAGGGTGTACATTTCTGCAACCAAGGCGGTTCCTCCTTCGTCGGAATTCGGAAGTCGGAAGTCGGTAGTCGGCAGGAAGAGAAGCCGCCGTTTCGCTGCTTCCTGTCATCTGTCATCTGTCATCTGTCATCTGTCATCTGTCATCTCGCTTTCAGCT
>CAYWDW010000297.1:0-6660 GCA_964457105.1 uncultured Heliobacteriaceae bacterium | reverse complement strand
GCATCCCGGCATTGAACTGCACAGCTTCGCGCAGATGCTGCCGCCAGTCAGCGGCAGTCAGCGGTTCAGTCGCTGAATAAATTTGTCCGGTCAGATTTGAGACGACCGGCAGGCGCGGCGCCGCATAGCTGACGCTCGCCGCGATCTGCTCGAATTCATCCAGAATCGGCTGCATCAGCGGCGAATGAAAAGCGTGCGAAACTCTGAGCGGGCGAGTCGTGAGGCCTGCGCTTTCAAGCTGCGCCTGAACTTCGCGCAAAGCTGTCAGCCGCCCGGACACAACCACGCTGGCCGGGCCGTTGATGGCGGCGATTGAAAGATCATCAGGATAACTGCTGATCGTTTCAGCCACCTGCGCTGGCGCGGCAAAGACCGCCAGCATGCCGCCATCGTGCGGCAGCGACTGCATCAGGCGGCCACGCGCGGCAATCAGTTTCAAGCCGTCTGCCAGGCTGAAAACTCCGGCCAGGCACGCCGCGACGTATTCGCCGACGCTGTGACCGAGCAGGTAATCAGGCGTGACGCCCCAGGCCTCCCACATTCTGGCGAGGGCATATTCAAAGGCAAAAAGCGCTGGTTGCGTATAGACCGTTTCATTGATCAACGTCACCCGTTCGCCTTCGGCAAACATCACCGACAACAACGGCTCAGGCAGGTATGGCCGCAGGATTTCAGCGCATTCATCGAGCGCGCGGCGAAACACAGGCTGCGTGGCATAAAGCTGCCGACCCATTCCGGCAGACTGCGCGCCCTGGCCCGTCAGCAGAAAAGCGATGACAGGTTTGCGGGCTGAAGCTTCGGCCATCGCAGTTTCGCCGCTGGCCAGCGCCGATAGTTTTGCCGTCAGTTCATCGGCGCTGCCCGCGTTCAGCGCGGCTCTGAAATTGAAATGATCCCGGCCAGTGCTGGCCGAAAAACACAGATCGGCCAGGTTCGTTTCCGGGTGATCGAGCAGCAGGTCACGATAAGCGGCGGCCAGGCTTTTCAGCGCCTGTGGCGAGCGCGCCGACAGGCTCAGCAGGTGGCGCGGGCGTTGAAGCTGTGACGCCGGTTCAGCGCTGATTTCACTGGTCGCAGGCAGCGGCGCTTCTTCGAGAATGATGTGGGCATTGGTGCCGCCAAAGCCGAAGGAACTGACCCCGGCGCGGCGCGGCTGCCGATGGTCGCGCGGCCAGGGCTGGCGCGTGGTCGGAATGGCAAACGGAATCTGCTCAATCGGGATCAGCGGGTTGATCTGCCTGAGGTGCAGATGCGGCGGAATCTCCTGATGCCACAGCGCCAGCACGGTTTTGATCAGCCCGGCAATGCCAGCCGCCGATTCGAGGTGGCCGATATTGGTTTTGACCGAACCGAGCAGGCAGGGCTGATCGAGCGGGCGGTCGCGCATGACTTCGGTCAGGGCGCGCACTTCGATGGGGTCGCCGAGGTTGGTGCCGGTGCCGTGAGCTTCCAGGTAGCCGAGCGAATGCGGATGGACTCCGGCATCGCTGAGCGCGGCGTTGATGACGGCCTGCTGCGCGGCACCATTGGGAGCGGTCAGCCCGTTGGTGCGCCCGTCCTGATTGACGGCGGTGCCGCGAATGACGGCGAGGATCGGCAGGCCTTCCCGAACTGCATCTGATAACCGCCTGAGGATAATCACGCCGCAGCCTTCGCCCCTGACGTAGCCATCGGCGCTGGCGTCGAAGGTTTTGCACTGTCCGTCAGGAGCCATCATCCGGGCGTGTGAAAGCGCGATGGTGACTTCGGGGGAGAGCATCAGATTGACGCCGCCTGCAATGGCCGTGTCGGATTCGCCGCGGCGCAGGCTTTGCGCGGCCAGGTGTACAGCCGTCAGCGACGACGAGCAGGCCGTATCAATCGCCAGGCTCGGCCCGCGAAAATCGAAGAAGTACGACAGCCGGTTGGCCGCAATCGAAAGCGCGTTGCCCGTTCCGGCGTAAGCGTCCAGGTAATCAATGTCTCCGCTTTGCAGCAGCGTGTAATCGTGACCGGAGATGCCGATGAAGACTCCGGTTCTGGTTCCGGCCAGCGCTGACGGGGCCTGCCCGGCGTGTTCGAGGGCTTCCCAGACCGTCTCCATCAGCAGGCGCTGCTGCGGTTCCATGCGCGCCGCCTCGCGGGGCGAGATATTGAAAAAGGCCGGGTCGAACTGATCCGGGTCTTTGAGAAAACCGCCCCAGCGCGTGGCCATCCTGCCCGGCGCTGCCGGATCGGGATCGTAAAACTCAGCCAGGCTCCAGCGTTCACTCGGAACTTCGGAAATGGCGTTCAGCCCGTCGCGCAGCAGCGTCCAGAATTCGTCAGGCCCGTGTGCGCCCGGAAAGCGACAGCCGATGCCGATGATGGCCAGCGGTTCTGCACCATCAGCGACCGCAACATTCGCGGGCCGGGTTTCAGGCTTTGCTGCTTCAGGGGCCAGGTAAGCGGCCAGCGCGGCGACGTTCGGGTATTCATAAATCAGCGTCGGCGAAAGATTGCGCCCCAGCCATTCCTCAAGCTCACCGGAAATGGTGATGGCTTCTCTGGATGACAGGCCGTAATTTTCAAAAGGCAGTTGCACGTCAATGCCGTCAGGCGCCAGGCCGAGCAGCTCAGACAATCGTGCGACAAGCCAGGCCTGAATGGCCTCAACGCCAGGCTGGGGGGGATTGTCTGCTGGCTGTAGACTCATGAAATTATTCCTCCAGATTTTCCAGTGTGCCTGCCAGAAAGCCTGTCCGACAGGCCTGGCGGCGAATCTTGCCGCTCGAAGTCAGCGGAATCCGGCCCGGCCTGAGCAGCGAGATTTCGTGTACGCGGACGTCGTGATTTTCAGCGACGCGGCGGGTGATGGCATTTCTGATTTCGCGGGCGGCTTCGTCGGCGCTGCCGGAATCGGCGCCGATGCCGGTCTTCTGCCGGTGCAGCCGTGAGGTTCGTTCAACTTCCGCGACGATGACCAGGCGCTCCAGTCCGTCCGCCTCAATCGAAAAAGCGGCTACGGCGCCGTTGCGAATATCAGGGTGGCTGTCTGCGACAGAGGCTTCGATGTCCTGCGGATAGTGATTGCGCCCGTCCAGAATGATCAGATCCTTGAGGCGACCGGTCACATACAGTTCGCCGTCCTTCATAAAACCGAGATCGCCGGTGCGCATAAACGGCCCTGCGCCGGTGTCGGCGAGAAAGGCCTGGAAAGTCTGCTGCGTCTCTTCCGGGCGGCCCCAGTAGCCCTTGGCCACGCTTGGCCCGGCGACCCATATTTCACCGATCTGATCGCCCTGGCACCGGAACAGCTTTTCAGGGTCGGCAATCACGACTACGGTTTCGCCCAGTGGACGCCCGCTGCTGACGAGTGTTCTGGCCGTCGGCGCTTCCGGCGCGGTCTCAACGACCCGGTGATCTTCGAGCGCGGCGGTGTCAATGACGCAGCATTCCGGCACGGCAGCCCGCGCGCCGCCGGTGACGATCAGCGTGCCTTCGGCCAGGCCGTAACAGGGATAGTGATTTTCGGGTTGAAAGCCGCATTCGGCAAACGCCTTTGAGAATTCGTCCAGGGTGCGGGCGCGAACCGGCTCGGCGCCGTTGAAGGCGACCTTCCAGCAACTCAGATCGAGCGTCGCCTTCTGTTCCACCGTGACGCGCCGGATGGCCAGGTCATAGGCGAAATTCGGCCCGCCGCTGACCGTCCCACGGTAGCGGGAAATCGCAGCGAGCCACCGGAACGGACGCTGCAGGAAGGCGGCTGGCGAGATCAGGATCGTTTCAAAACCGGAGTAAATGGGCTGAATCAGCCCGCCGATCAGGCCCATGTCGTGATAAGGCGGCAGCCAGATGACGCCCTGCTCCTGCTCGTTCATTTCAAATCCCTGGCGGATGATCTGACTGTTGCTGAGCAGATTGCCGTGACTGACGGTGACGCCGCGCGGATGACCGGTTGAGCCGGAAGTGTATTGCAGAAAAGCCACCGAGTCCGGCCCGATAACGGGCGGCTGCCATTGCTGCTCGATGCCGTCCGGCAGCGCTTCGGTGCTGAGCCAGGCGGGCCGCGCCAGTTCGGGGGCGAGTTCAAAGAGCGAGCCGGATTTCGCCAGCAGTGAATCGCTGGTCAGCACCGCTGCGGCCTGCGAGTCGGACACGATGGTTACAATTCTGGGCAGCGTCGGTTTCGGGCGCACCGGGTTGGGCGGATAAGCCGGGACGGCGATCACCCCGGCATAAAGACAGCCGAAAAACCCGGCCAGATAATCCAGCCCCGGCTGATAAAGCAGCACCGCGCGATCACCGGGCGATAACTGCTGCTGCAGCCGTGCGCCAATGGCCCGCGCGCGCCGGTCAAGTTCGCCATAGGTGATCGGCACTTCCGCCGTATCGCCATCCGCGAGAAAAATAAATGCCGTCCGATCCGCCGAATGATGGCTGCGCAGTTGCAGCATCTCCACCAGCGTTGGCGCGTCAGCCGTGACGGGTAATTCAAAGTGAGGTGAATTGAGCATGGTCGTTCAGGGTTTCCGGCCTTCCAGATTCAGGTTGATTGAACAATGCAGCATCTGCGGCGCTCCGGCTGAAACTCGCCGGTTGCCGGGATTGATTCAGAAACAAGCCGACAGCAGTCACTGCCAGACAAACTCCTGGGCAGACCTGAAGACCGGCATCAGACCTCCATCTTCGCAGAAATTCGATGAAGTCCGCGGGGGATGTAAATCAGCGCCATCGGCTGTATGTCATCCACAGGCTCGTTGATAGCAGTTCCGGTTCCGGGCAGTGTGCCTCAGCGCCGGACATTCTAGCGGAAACAGGCGTTCAATGGCAGGCATTATTCTGAATCTATGACAGTCGCTCAGGTGAACAGAAATCTGATGACCTCCTGTATTACCTGAGCATAGTTGAAGTGCTTTCTGCGGCCACAGGCCTGAATAATAGCTCCTGAAGTTTTGCCTGAATTGTGAGCGCGCCGACGGTCTCTGGCTTGATTGTAAGCGCCGATTCAGCAGCGTCTTCAGATGTCATCGCCAGATGTCCGAACCGGATGGCAGTTCAGTCCGGGAGTTACTTTCAGCCTGAGCGCTGACGATGATTCAGGATTTGAATAAATGATGCGGACTGTAGTTCCGCCAGGGTCAGGCCGGTCAGCCTGGCTGCTTCAGCTTCGGTCACAGCGCCGTGTCTGACGGCTCGCAGGAAGAAGTTCAGCAGCCCCTGTCCGGTGGCAGCATCGTCAAAAAAGACTCCGACTCTGGTGGCCTGGGCGGCCTGCGAGATGAAATTGTTCAGCCGCGCCGCTGCATTGTCGAGGTGCTCCAGAAAAAAGGAATGGACTGCGGCATAGCGGGCGGGCAGTTGCGCGGGATGCAGATCCAGGCTCTGGTAAAAACCATTCTGGAGAGAAGTTCTGATGTGGTCAAAGTGGATCTTCCAGGCGCGGCGAACGACCTGCCGGTTTTCAAGCAGTTGTTCAGGGGAGAGAGGCTGCAGGCCCCGGGCGCGATGCGGGCCGACGGGCAGGATACCGGTTGCTCCATCTGATAACCAGATCCCGGTTCTGGCCAGCGAGGCCTGCATCATCTGTCTGGCAAAGTTGCAGGCCGGATGGAGCAGATGCTGGCAGGCGGCGACGATATTACATTCGGCTGAATAATCGTAAGCCCCGAAGTTCGCTGCGACACAGCGCCCCTGCGCGGCTGAAAGTAAGGCCGGCAGCCTGATTTCTCCGCGCTCGCTGATGATGGAGCGCGGAGACTCAATCATGATCTCAATTTTCAGTGTGCCAGGTGCGAGTCCGGTCTGCAATTCGAGGAGATGCAGAATTCCGGCCAGGGCTGAGACTTGTTCCGGCAGGATGACTTTCGGCAGGGTGATGAGGAAACATCCGGGAAGTCTTCCGCCGGTCAGATGAAGCAATTGTGAAAGAAAAAGGTCAAGAGTGCGAACGCTGCGTCTGCCCAGTTCCGCCGTCAAAGGTTTGAGTCGAATCCCAATGATCCGGGGCAGCGTCCCCTCAACCAGGCCGCGGGCTGTCTCGGTGGCGGCGGTGAGGGCATGCTGATCCTCTTCAGCATCCGCGCGGCAGCCATAGCCATCCTCAAAATCAAGCCGGTAATCTTCGACTGGTTCCCGCGCCAGCTTGTCGGTCACACGCGAGTAGATCGTCCAGGCAAACCACGCGGCGTAATTCTTTTGTCTGACCGCTTCGACGTCCAGTTTTAACTGTCTGGTCAGGTTTTCAATCGCGACAGCTTCAGTCGGCAATGATGCCGCTTTCTCCAGCTCAAATGCCCTGGCAAAGGAAGCAAAGTCCGGGGCGGTATCCCGCAGAGACTGGAGCGACAATTGTCCCAGTTTCTGCATCGTATCGAACCTGAACAGGTGGGCACCGCCATAGACAGTATGTACCGGCTGTGTGTCGCTGGTTCGGCTGGTTTCGGTGAGGGCGACAGACCCGGTTTGCCGGAGTTGGTCAAGGAACTTTTCAACAGACTTTTCAGGCAGCGATAGTTTCATGGTTGAGTCTCCGGGGGACGCTTATCTGTTGCCGGGACAATGGATCCGGCGTTTTCAGAGCCGCCGGAAGGTGTCTTGTCAGGCCAAATCCCGGCTTGAATCGCCTGCTTCTTTATAATAGTATGTGCCCACAGTGCGAATATGTTATTTCACCTAACATCAACATCCAATCGGCAAGGA
>CAYWDW010000296.1:0-6661 GCA_964457105.1 uncultured Heliobacteriaceae bacterium | reverse complement strand
CGATTTGGCGGTCGCAATGCCGAACATCGAATACGGCGCGGTCGGCCCGATGAAGGCGAGGCCGAACAACACTAAATCGCGGAGCGAGAGGACGCGCTTGAACGTGCCGGTTGGCGCGGCGGAGGCGGTCACTGATGGCGGGGCGGCTTCGATCATTCAGCGACTCCGCACCACTGACAAATAAACTGCGCCAGCGTTTCCATAGTGGTTTGCGCCGAATCCAGATCAACCCATTCATCCGGGTTGTGCGTGTTGCCGCCGCGCGGGCCAAACAACAGCGCGGGCGTATGAAAATGGCTATGAAAGACAAACATATCGCACGGCCCACCAATGCCGCGCACGAGCGGACGCCCGCCCGTGACTTGCGCGAAAGTGGTGGAAAGCTGCGTGACGACTTCGTGTTCAGCGTCAATCGCCGAGCCAGGCAGAAAGTCTATCGGAAAGTTGATGTTGGGTCTGACGGCAAACAACTCAGGACGCGCGGCAATGGCGCGGTCGAACCAGGCGAAAAACTCCTGCTCAACGGCGGCCAGTTCTTCGCCCGGCATGCTTTGCCAGTACAGCTCGATGCGGCATTGAGTCGGCAGCGTGATCGGCTCCTGCATGCCCCAGCCGCCGCTGCGAATCTTCGTGACCCAGACGGGCACGGGGTCGGGGCCGCCGGTATAGAGCGCATGGGCGGGAGCATTGGCTTTGCGTTGCCGGGCAAACTCTTTGATTTGTCCGAGCAGGTAATGCAGTTGATCGTTGACGGTCGGGAGCGGATCGCCTTCGTAAAGAATGCCGCCCGTGTCGGCGTGCAAAGTGATATGCGCCGTGCGTCCGCCGGTTTGCGCGGGGCAGAGCATCAACTGGCTCGGCTCGGTGATAATCGCCGCGTCTGCATTATGCCCGCGCAGGCGCGCCGCCAGCGTGCCATTCACGCCGCCGAACTCTTCATCCACGATGGTTTCCACCAGCACGTCGCCGCGCAGGTTTACGCCCGCTTCGCGCAAGGCCTCGACCGCGACGAGCATGGCGGCGATGCCGCCTTTCATATCGTTGGAGCCAAGGCCATACAGGCGATTGCCTTCAATCGTCGCGCCGAACGGATCGTAATTCCATTTGGCTGAACCGCGCGGCACGGTGTCAATGTGGCCGGACAGCAGCAACGATCTGCCGCCGCCCGTGCCCGGCCAGACCGCCGCCACGTTCGGACGATGGCGGTATTGGCGCGCGTGCCGAAACGCCGGATGTGCGGTCAGCCCTGGCACGCTCGATAGTTCGTAGAGTTCAGCGTGCAACCCCAGACTGCGCAGCCGTTCGTGAACGTACTGCTGACATCCCAGTTCCGCGCCGACGGGCGGCGTATTTTCCGAAGGAATGCGCACCAGTTCGGCAATCGTGGTCACCAGGCGTTGTCGCAGTGCTGCGGTTTGTTGTGACACGGATTCGTTCTGCGCAGCCTGTGCGACTGACTCATGAGGAATAATCAGTTTAACCTTTCTGCGGAGATTTGCGTTAGTTGCTGTCTGACCGGAAGCAATTATAGGGAGCGCTCAATACTTGTCAACCGCAATAAAATCGGCAGAAATGAATGCTGCCAGAAAATTCAACAACAGGCTTGACATTGCCTGACTGGTCACGTTAGAGTCCGCGCGACATTAACCGATCAGACTGAAACTTTGCCGGGACCCGGAAAAACGGATGAAGAAAATCAACTTGCATAAGGCCGAGCGGGCGACGCATCAGGCGTTGCGCGACATGAACGAGATTCTGGTGCTGAACCAGGTCCGCGAACGGCAACCGATTTCACGCATTGACATCGCTGACAGCACGGGGCTGGAAGGCTCGACCGTGTCGAAGATTGTGACGCGCTTACTGGAAAACGAGTTTGTCTATGAAAACGGTGTCGGCTCGGCCTCGCCGCAGGGCGGGCGCAAGAAACGCTTTTTGCATTTGAACCCGGAAAAGGCGTATGCGGTCGGCGTTGATCTCGGCCCGCAGCAGCACCTGGTCGCCGTGAGCGATTTTTCGGGCCGGATATTGCGCCGCGTCACCGTTGCAAACAGCGCCGATCCGCAACAAACGCTGGAAGCGGTGGCGCACGGCGTCAGGAAGCTTCTGCAATCAGGCCTGCCGCAGTCGCGCATTGTCGGCATCGGCGTCAGCCTCGTCGGGCTGGTAGATGTGAAGGAAGGCCGCGTGCTGGCCGGGGACAGTCTGGGGTGGGGCGACGATGTGCCCGCCGGTTCGATCCTGCGCCAGGCGCTCAATCTGGATTTGCCGCTTTACTTTGATAACGGCGCGCGGCTGGCAGCCCTGGCCGAAACCTGGTTTGGCAAACATACCTCGCGTCCGCCCGAAGACCTGGTCTTTCTGGATATTGGGGCGGGCATCGGCGCCGGGATTGTGATTCAGGGGCAGCTTTATCACGGCTCGCTCAATGGGGCCGGCGAGTTTGGCCATATCGCGCTCGATCCGACGGGGCCGGGTTGCAGTTGCGGCGCGCGCGGCTGTCTGGAAATACTGGCGTCGGATCAGGCCACCATCAAACGCTACCTGGAACTTTGCCGCGCGCAAGGGGCTTTAGCGGAAACAGAGAACGAGCCGGACATTGAGGAGTTAGTCAAACGCAGCGCGGACGGCGATCCGCGGGCGATTGCGGCGCTGCGTCAAACCGCCACTTTGCTGGGGCGCGGCCTGATTCCCGTGATCTATTCGGTCAACCCGGAAATGATTGTGCTGGGCGGCGCGATCACGCGCGCCTGGGACATTATTTACCCGGAGATTCGCCGCGTGCTGAGTCTGCAGGTCGCACGCTTTTTTTCGAGTCATGTGACGATCACCCCCTCGACGCTGGATGAAAAGCCGAGTCTGGCGGGGGCCATCGCGCTGGTGCTGGCCCGCGCGTTTACGGTCCCGAGTTTAGGCTGGTAAGCACAGATAAACCCAAACCTGATTTTGATAACCGGAGGCTGCTATGAGAGATCCGAAACAACCATCAGGCAGCGGCCTGAGTTGTGCATGCTTAGTGATGACCTTGTTGCTGTGGGCCGCGCCCGCGTTCGCCCAGACCGGGCTGGGGACAGTGGCAGGCACGGCGCGCGATACGACCGGGGCAGTGATTCGTGGCGCCAGCGTCACGCTCACTCATACCGCCACCGGGATCGCGCGCAAGACGGTCACGAATGATGAAGGTATTTACTATTTCAATACGGTGCCGATTGGAACTTACACGCTGGTGATTGAGGCGCCGGGCTTCAAGAAATGGGAAAGCAATCTGTCGGTCGAAGTGGGGCAACAGGGCCGGGTGGATGCCGAGCTGGCCGTCGGTTCGCCACAGGATACGATCACGGTGACTGGCGCCGCGCTGCTCGTGCAAACCGAGAGCGCCGAAGTGTCCGACATCAAGGATTATCAGCGCATTCGCCAACTGCCGCTCAACGGACGCAGTATCAGCGCGCTGTTCGACCTCACGCCCGGCATCGAAGGCGGCGCGAATGCCCGGGTCAACGGGCTGAAAGTCGGGTCGCTCGAAATTACGCTCGACGGCGTGTCGCTGGTGGACCGCTTTGGCGGCGGCATCGCGCGCGTGCAACCGGGGCTGGATACGGTGCAGGAATTTCGCGTCGAGACGGTCGGCTCCGATGCGCGATACTCGCGTCCGGCAACGGTGATTCTGGCCACGCGCAGCGGCACGAATCAATTTCACGGCTCGGCCTTCGAGACGCATCGCAATAACTCTGCCGGATTGCTGGCGCGGCGGCGGGAAAACCCTGTGGACTTCAAACCGCCTCAACTGGTTCGCAATGAATTCGGCGTTTCGGCGGGCGGCCCGCTCTGGCTGCCGAAGCCGGTCTTTGGTCCGCTCGGTTACGACGGGCACAACAAAACTTTCTGGTTCGCCGCGTATGAAGGCTTGCGCAGCCGTGAGAGCCGCATTACGACTTATCAGCAAACTCCGACGGCAGCGATGTGGGGCGGCGACCTGAGCAATCTCGTGGATGAGAACGGGCTTCAGACGATCATCTACGATCCGCTGACCACTGATGCCAACGGCGTGCGCCAGCCTTTCCCGAACAACCGGGTTCCGGTAAACCGGATTTCACCTTTCGCCAAAGTGCTGCAATCGCTCACGGCGCTGCCCACCAATAATCTCAATCCGTATCTCGCGGACAATTTCATCAGGTTCTATCCCTACAAAATTGATGACAACAAGCTCACGGTGCGCGGCGATCACCACTTTTCCGAAAACGATATGCTGTCGGTCCGCTGGACGCGCTCAATCCGCAAAGCCGCGACCGAAGGCGGCGTCTACGGCAATCCGATCAATACTGCCGCGGGGCTGGGCACGGGCCGCCAGGATGTCACCGTCAACAACATCTCCGTCACGCAAACGCACACGTTTACTCCCGCGCTGGTCAACGAACTGCTGATTGGCGCGCACCGTTCTTACAATAGTTCGGGCACCCTGGCCGACTTCAAGGACTGGCCGAAAGAGCTGGGCCTGCCCAATCCGTTCGGGGTGACCGGCTGGCCGACCATTTATGACGACTGGTTCGGCTGGGACTCGGACAACCGCAACGATCAGGCGCTGACGGGCGGCGTCATCGAAGACAATGTCACCTGGAACAAGGGCGTCCATATCCTTCAATTCGGCGGCAAATATCGCCGCGAATGGAACAACGTCCGCGAACTTCAGCAGGCGCAGGGGTCGCACGATTTCGCGGGCGACTGGACGGCGCTTTATTCACCTGATGACGATGCCGCCGCGCCCTATACCGGCAGCGGGTTTGCCGCGATGCTGCTGGGCTTACCGACCTTTCTCTCCAATCAATACAATCGGGGTTATTTCTATTTCCGCCAGACGGAGAAAGGGCTTTATTTCACCGACCGCTGGAAAGTCACCCCGCGCCTGACGCTGACCCTCGGTTTGCGCTGGGACAACTGGACGCCGTACCGCGAGAAGTTCAATCGGCTGGTGACTTCCGACCTTGATTCCTTCGTCGGCAAATTTGAAGTGCTGACGCCGGGCAATCATCGCATCCAGGATTTGCCGGGCATTCCGCCTTCGGTGCTGGCTTCGTGGAGCGCGCGCGGGATGACCTATACGACGGCTGATGCGGTCAATTATCCTGAAAACCTGTTCCGCCCGGATCGCAACAATTTCGGGCCGCGCGTGGGTTTCGCCTACAACCTGAAAAATAAGATGGTACTGCGCGGCGGTTATGGCGAGTATTTCTGGACGATGCCCCTGGGGCAATTGCTGGCGGGGGCGCGCACCAATCCGCCTTTGAACCTGCGCTTTGTGAATCGCGCAATTGACCGGAACGCCACTTTCAATTACCCGTTGATTGCGCAGCCTGTGCCGTCGGATTTTATCGGCACGATCAGGGTTAACACGGAAGGCATCGTGCCGATCTCTGCCGGCGCGCAGCTGATGCGGCCCTGGGATGCGCGGAACTGGAAAGACGGGCGCGCGCAATCGTGGCACGTCTCGCTGGAGCGCGAGCTGCCGTTTCAGACGGCGTTGCGCGTCAGCTACATCGGCGAACACGGGCGCGACCTCGAACAGAACTTCGCCATCAATAACCGCGAGGCCGAATACAACTCGGTCTTACGCACCAAACTGGCGCCGCCCTCGAATCGTGATCTGCTGCGGGCCAATCCCAACTGGAATTTCAACGGCGCGGTCAATCGCACCGGCTATTCCAACACGCATTCGGGGCAAATCGAACTGGAGCGGCGGTTTTCGAGCGGTCTGGCCTTCCAGTGGTTTTACAACTTTACGAGTTCGCTGACGACCACCGATGCAGGCGGCTTCAGTTCGGGCGGCACGAATATCAACGCGGGCGCGGGCGGCGGTGAAGTGCCGGAAAACATTCAGTTGTTCGGCACGCCCAGTCTGAGCTACGAGCAACGGCAACGGCTGATCTACTTCCGCTCGACGTCTATCCCGGCGCATCGCATCCGCTACAACGCCATCGTGGATTTGCCGTTCGGTCGCGGCAGGAAATTCGGCGGCGATGTTTCCGGCTTCGTCAATCAGATCATCGGCGGCTGGCAGGTGGCGGCGATTGGCGACTGGCGCAGCGGCTTGCGGATGAGCGCCGCCGCTGGCCTCTATCAATTCGGCGATATCAGCATTGATGCGGATGAACGCCCCGAAATGAACATTTTCGGGTTGCGGCAACGGTTGTGGTTCCGGGGCGATTTCAATCCGTCTTCCGCGACCAGCGTCACCGGCGGCAATCTGACGGCGCTCGTGCCGGTGGATCGCAGCCAGCGTGTGGCTCGTCCGTTAGGGCCAAACCTCAATAACCAAATCCCGTTGACGCTGGCGAACGGCACGGTGCGCAATGTGCCGATTGGCGAGGTGTACAATTACAGCCCGCGTGCCAACATCATCGGGCCAGGCTCCTGGAACGCGGATATTTCCCTGTTCAAGAACTTCCGGTTCCGCGAACAGGGCACGGTCCGGTTCGCCGCGGATTTCTTCAATGCCTTCAATCACCCGGTGGACGTGGCGCCAAATGCGACGACGGGATTACAAAACCTGGGCGTGCAGGCCAACGATCCGCGCACGATTCAATTCTCACTGCGAGTCGAGTGGTAACTGTTAGTCCAGGGATGCTGTAAAAACGCGGAACACGCGGAAATAACGGAAATCGCGGAAACG
>CAYWDW010000295.1:0-6661 GCA_964457105.1 uncultured Heliobacteriaceae bacterium | reverse complement strand
GGCGCAGCTTCGCCGACCGCGTCCCGGTGGATCAGCCGATCAGCGTTGACGGTTTCCGCGACCGCATCGTCGGCAATGAAAACGGCGTGATCGCGCCGGAAGAGACCGTGCCGATGGCCGGCACGCTCGGACTGGGTTACATCGTGCGGCTGGCGCAGAAGTGGACGCCCGACGGGTTGTCGCTCGGCGACCTGGTCTATTCGCTCCCGCTCGCGCCGGGCGAGCAGCAGCGCATCGCCGTCTTCGAGCAGCGTCAGACGCTCGCCGAGTCCGAATTCGAATCGCTCGACGAAGAAGAGCAGCAGCGGCAGCGGCAACAGGCCGACGCCTCGACGCAGGCCGTCTTCGATTCGGCTTTCACGGAATCGGTGCAGGGTGGAAGCTCGTATGCGACGCACGCGGAATCTTCGAGCTGGGGCGCGGCGGGCGGCATCGGTCTCGCCATCGGCCCGCTGGTCATCGGTGGAGGCGCGGCGGGCGGCGGCGGCTCGTCAAACGCCAGCGGCAGCTCCTACAACTGGCTGGACGGCGCGCGCGGCTACACTTCATTCGCCGCCGAAACCATGCACAACTCGGTTGACCGGCAGGCGACCGCGCGCCGCCGCGCGCAGCGCACCAGCATCCGCCTCGCCTCGGCCAGCGACTTCGAGACCGCCACGACGAAAGTCATCACCAACAACAACCGCATCCACGCGCTGACGGTGCAGTACTGGGAAGTGCTGCGTCACTTCGAGATTGCCACCGAGATCGAAGGCGTGACACTCGTCTGTTTCGTGCCGCTCGAAGTGGTGCGCTTCCTGCCGCCTTTCTCCGCTGTGAATCTCAATCCGGCGGACGTCGGCGACCGCACCGGCGTGCTGCGGCGTTACGGCCAACTGCTCAAACACGCCGACGTGCTGCGGCGCTGGCTGCCGGCGCAATATGCGACGGGGCTGGCGCTGCTCGAAGAGTTCGCCGCCGATCCGCGCGCCGTGCCGCAACTGCCTTCATCGTTTGCCGAAGAGGTGCTGGCCATCAGCCTGCACGGCTCGTTCCTGCCGATTGAAGACGTCTACGTCTCGGCGCTGACGCGGCGCGGCACGCGCATCGGCCCGATGCGGCTGACGGCCGACGGCAAAATCCCGCCGCTGCCCGACCGCATCTCCGACCCGGCCCACGCCTTCACCACCGAGACCGATCTGCTGGCTGAATTGAACAAGCGGCGCAACGATCTGAACGGGATCACGCTGTCGGCCTCGATTGCGCTGCCCAGTTCGATTGCGCCGAACGATGTCATCGGTTTCGAGCTGACACGCTCGTTTCGGTCGCTGACCTATCAACTGATGCCGAAACCGGGCGACCCCGCCAGCGATCTGGCCAAAGGCTTGTTGGAAGGGCTGGCGCTGGGGCCGCTGGCGCTGGGGCTGATTGAGCAACCGGCGCGGAAATTGCTCGAAGGCGTTCACCTCAGTCCGAACGATCTGGAGCAGGAACTCGGCGGCCCGTTCATCTGGAATTTCAGCGCCGCCACCGGCGGTGTGAACAGCGAGACTTACGCGGCGGATTACATTAATCAATCCATCCGGTTGCAAATGCCGACGGGCGCGCTGCCGATCCCGGCCCTGCAGGTCAAACCGCTCTTGAAATTCGACGACCTGCTCAGGATCGAGCAGACGCTGCAACACGTCATCCGCAACACGATCACTTATTCGCGCGCGGTATGGATGTCACTGACGCCGGAAGAGCGCGCGATTATGCTCGAAGGCTACACCATCGGCGTGCCCGCGGACGGCCTGGCGGATGACACGCAGAACGTGCCGCTGCTCAATTGCGTGGCGAATCAGGTCATGGGCTTTTACGGCAATTCGATGATCATGCCGTTCTCGATCCCGAAGGCGGTCGCCGACGATCTGAACCTGACGACGGGACAGATTCAGGATGCGCTGACCAACTTCCATCGCACGGCGTTCTCGCCTCCGGCGGCGCACATCGCCTTGCCGACGCACGGCGTGCTTGGCGAAGCGGTGCTCGGCCATTGCCCGGCAGCCGAGAAGATTGACCTGACGCGCTTCTGGAACTGGCAGGATTCGCCGATCCCGCAGGCCTCCGACATCTCGCCCATCACGCTCAACAAAGGCAATAACCTGATCGGCGCCCCCTTGCCCAACACGCTCGGCTCGTTGCCGGCGATGATCACCAACGTCAACAGCGGGCCGGGCGCGAGCGCGGATGGAACCGACGTGTTGAAGGCGCTCATCGGCGCGCAAAACACGAAGGACCTGCCCGACATCACCGGCGCCAAAGACCTGGCCACTCTGGTCGGCGAAACGCTCAAGACCGCCGAGAGCGCGCGAGCCGACGCTTTGGGCAAAGCGCAATCAATGGCGACGGCGGCGCTCAACAAACTGCCCGACGTGCTCAAAGCCGACTCTGCCGGCAAAGAAGCGGCGAAGAAAGACGCCGACAAGGCGAAGACGTCGAAAGACGCTGGCGACAAATCGGCCTTCGATAATCTGAAGAAAAACGCCGAGTCCTACCTCGCCGTGGCGAACGCGGAAAAAGATCAACCAGCGGCGAACGCCTTTGCGGTACAGATCGTCATGGAACTGGCCGGTTCAGACGGGCTGCCTGCGAACTGGGCCTCGCTGTTGTTCGATGCCTTTCACGTGACCGGTTCCGGCGGCGATTTGACGCAGGGCAGCAAGGCATTCCTGGCGGCGCTCGGACTGCCGCTGAGCTAAGCAGTACGTGTCAGTAGCCCGACCGTGAGGGAGGGCTTGACTGCCAGCCATCCCTCACGGTCGGGCTACTGACACCAGCTTTAAGGAGGGAAAAATGGCAAATGCAACGACAACAACGACGACGACCAGCGATGTACTCGGCGCCATCGTGGAGTTATTGAAGACCGGCGCTGATCCCGACGTGCTCGAAGCGCAGAAGATTCTGCTGCGGCGCATCGCGCTCGAAGGCGACGTCGTTCCATCGCGCGCGCCGGCGCCGAAAAACATCACCGAAGTGGGCGGCTATCTGAACCTGCTCGCCACACTCGATCAACCGGAGTTGAGCGCGCAAATGCTGGCGGGGATTCTCGGCGTCGCCGGGCCGAATCCGCCGCTCGGATGGATTCCGACCGCGCCCGCCATCAGCTTCGCCAGCCTCGCGAATGATCGTCCGGCAGGCGCGGCCCAGGCGGCGATCCCGGTCAACATCACCATTCGCAGCGACCTGCTCGACGCTTTCCGGGTGGCGCTCAAATCGCTGCACGACCTGGGCTGCATGCTGCCGCTGCTGACGCCGCCGCGCGCGCTGCCGCAGGCGATGCAGGATGCGCCGCCGCCCGATGATTTGCTGCCGCTGCTCGGACGCGCGCTCGACGTCGTGCCGGCAACCATCCTGGCCGATCCCGACAACGACCCGCTGGCGCTGGCGCGGCTGACGACCGATCCGCCAAACACGTTCCACCTGGTCGCGCGCGAACTGGACGGCGGGACGCTGGTCGCCGAACAGTCGTGGGCCGCGCAGAAATGTGACGCGGCGAGTTGCGCAACCACGCCTCCGGCGATGCGCCGTTATCAACCCATCGCGCCATTGCTGGCCCCTGCCGGATGGTATCCGCCGCAACCTGCGATCCTGCCCGCCAATCTGGTGAAGCAGGGAAACCTGACGCGATTGATCAACGTGACTGGCCTCGTCGCGGGCGTGACGCGGCTGGGCGATGAGCTGCGCCTGCTTTATCCGCAGAACATGATTTCGACCTCGTCGCTCGCCGCGCGATTGATGTGGGTCTGGAACGGAACGAGTTTTGCCGCATCGAGCTGACGCCGATACCGCGCACGCGCGCGGCAAAGCGAAACCAGATTTTATATGAGGCATTTCGGTATTGAGTGGAGCGAGCCACTCAATTTCTTTTGAGCGATTCGGGTTAATGCCTTAGCTGTTCGTTTGCGTACTGACAGAAAAAGCGGCAGGACTTACTTTCTTCACCATGCTGCTTGCAGGGGACATTGGGGGGACCAAAACAGACCTGGCGATCTTCTCGAATGAAGCCGGGCCGCAGGCGCCGCTCGCTCAGTTTGAAGCGCACAGCGCTGAATATTCCAGCCTGTCGGCGCTGGTGGCGGAGTTTCTGGCAAAGACGCCGAGGCGCGTCAACCGCGCCTGTTTCGCGGTCGCCGGGCCGGTTATTGGTGGCCGCGCGAAGATCACCAACCTGCCCTGGGTGCTGGATGAGGTTTCGCTCGCCAGGGAACTGAAGCTTGACGCGGTCCATTTGATGAACGATCTGGAGGCAATTGCCCAGGCAATCCCCCTGTTACGGCCTGGCGACGTTTGCGCCCTGAATGCCGGACAACCGGCTTCGCAGGGTGCCATCGGCGTTATCGCGCCAGGCACCGGTCTGGGCGAATCATTTCTGACCTGGGATGGAACGCATTACGCGGCGCACAGTTCCGAAGGCGGTCATGCTGATTTCGCGCCGACGGATGAATCGCAAATCGGCCTGCTCCGGCACCTGTTCGAGCGCTTCGATCACGTGAGCGTCGAGCTGGTCTGTTCAGGCACCGGGATTTTCCACATTTACGAATATCTGCGTGAGACCCGGCGCCTCCCTGAGACGCCCGAACTCGCCCGGTCAATCGCTTCCGCAAAAGATCCTTCAGCGGTCATCATCGCTTCGGCGGCTGACGCGAACAAACCGGGCGAATTATGCGCAGCCACAATGGATATGTTTGTTTCGATTCTGGCGAGTGAGGCGTCCAACCTCGCGCTGAAAGTCCTGGCGACCGGCGGCGTCTATCTGGCGGGCGGCATCCCGATGCACATCCTGAAGGCGTTGCAGACGCCGCATTTCATGGAATCGTTCAAGCGGAAGGGACGCCTCAGCGAACTGGTGGACCGCATTCCGGTCCACGTCGTCATCGTTCGCGCCGCGTTGCTCGGAGCCGCTGCAAACGGGCTGGAATTCTTCAGGAATAAAGCGGCCTGAATGATCGCAATGGAGGAACAATCATGAAAGCCACGCAATTACTTCACAACCTGGGCCAGAGTCTCTGGCTGGACAACATCACGCGCGAGATGATCGAGAGCGGCAAACTAAAACAATACATTGACGAATTTTCGATCACCGGGCTGACCTCGAACCCGACGATTTTCGACCACGCAATCAAAAACTCCACGTCCTATGACGCGGCAATCACTGAGAAGTTGCGCACAGGCAAATCGGGCGAGGCGCTCTTCCTCGAACTGGAACTGGAAGACCTCACGCGGGCGGCTGACCTCTTTCGACCGGTTCACGAAGAGACGAACGGCGTGGACGGCTGGGTGTCGTTGGAAGTGTCGCCGCTGCTGGCTTACGACACAGCCAGCACGATTGCCGAAGCGAAGAATTTGTTCGCGCGGGCGGCGCGTCCCAACGTGTTCATCAAAATTCCCGGAACGCATGAAGGCGTCCCGGCCATCGAGGAAGCGATCTTTTCCGGCGTGCCGATCAATGTCACGCTCCTGTTTTCACGCGAGCAATACCTGGCGGCGGCTGAGGCTTATCGGCGCGGCATCGAGCGACGCATTGACGCCGGGCTTAACCCCGGTGTCAATTCTGTGGCCTCGCTTTTCGTCAGCCGCTGGGATGTCGCCGTGATGGGCAAGACGCCGGAAGCGCTCCGCGACCGGCTCGGCATCGCCATCGCCAAACGCACTTACAAGGCGTACCGCGAGCTGCTTGCCTCGCCGCGCTGGGAGCGCATTTATAATCTCGGCGCGCGTCCGCAGCGGCTGTTGTGGGCCAGCACGGGAACCAAGGACCCCAGGGCCTCAGACATTCTTTACGTCAATGCCCTGACCGCGCCTTTCACCGTGAACACTATCCCTGAAGCCACATTGAAAGCTCTGGCCGCTCACACCGAAACAGGCAGGCTGCTGTCGGCGGATGGCGGAGACTGCGAAGAAGTGCTGGCGCAGTTTGCAAAGGCGGGCATTGACATTGAGGCTCTGGCCGTGCGACTTCAGGATGAAGGAAGCAAATCGTTCGTCAAGTCGTGGAACGATCTGCTGGCAGTGATCGCGGCCAGAAGCGCCGCGATCAATAAAAGCGGCGCAAAGAAAACCGCTGGTTAAAGCAGGAGCGTGACCAAATGAAAATCCCCCCTGGGTACGCATCGCTTCCAGCGTGCTATTGGCAAGCGGCTGATTGCAAGGGAACAGGTCTCTGGCCAGAAGCACGCTGGAAGCGATGCGTACCCAGGGGTTTTCCGCAGGAGGACGTGCATGACCACGCGCGAACAATCAGGGGCGAAACAACCGGCGATCAGGCTCCAGGTGTGGGATGAGCTGGCGGCACATTACCAAAAGGCGTCGAAGCTGCATCTGCGACATCTCTTCGCCGATGACCCGAAGCGCGGCGAGCGAATGTCAGCCGAGGCCGTGGGCCTTTACCTGGACTACTCCAAAAACCGCATTACCGACGAGACGCTCAAGCTCCTTCTTCGGCTTGCCGAGCAGTCCGATTTGCAGGCGCGAATCGAGGCGATGTTTCGCGGGGACAAGATCAACATCACGGAAAAGCGGGCGGTGCTGCACGTCGCGTTACGCGCGCCTCGCGGGGCGTCCATCGTGGTGGACGGAGAGAACGTTGTAACGAACGTCCATTCTGTACTCGACAAAATGGCCGATTTCTCAGACCGCGTGC
>CAYWDW010000294.1:0-6664 GCA_964457105.1 uncultured Heliobacteriaceae bacterium | reverse complement strand
CTGAAGGTCGCTTCAAGCTCACCGATCAGCGCCGGGTCGAAAAGAAGGATATGGTGGCAGGCAGCGGCGTGCTGCAGCATTTCAGCGATCATACTTCGAGCCTGAGCCTGCACGATCTGGCCGTGCTGATGATCGTGCTGAGCGACAACACGGCGACCAATCTGCTGATAGATCAGGTCGGCATGGCCAGCGTCAATCGCACGCTTGACGGCCTGGGCCTCGGTCAGATCAGGCTGCAACGCAAAATGATTGACACCGCAGCATCGGCGCGGGGCGATGAAAACCTGGCGACTCCGCGCGCGGCGATGCAACTGATGGAAAAACTTTATCGCGGCGAGATCGTCAGTCACGCGCTCAGTGACGCCGTGCTGATGACACTCAAACTGCGCAAAAACAGCCCGCTGCCGAAGCTGCTGCCCGCGAGCGTTGAAATCGCCAACAAACCGGGCGGCATCGAAGGCGTGGCCTGTGACTGGGGGCTGGTCTATGTCCCGAATCGCCCATATGCCATTGCGGTGATGACGAATTACAACGGCGGCGAGGCTGACGAAGCGATTGCGAAAATCTCAAGGCTGGCTTACGACTACTTTGCGCGGCTCGCGCGTTCGACAAAATATGGCGCGCGTGTGCCGCTCGAATTATTGAGGGCGAAACCATAATGGCATTACACAGAAAACGCGAGGAAGGCCGCGCCGCAGCGCGACTGCTGCTTGAATCATCCGAACCCATCGAACTGCCGGAAGCCGAAATCAACGAGGCCGGCGTGACGGTCGAACGCGAGGAGTTCAGACCGTTCCTGCCTGAACTGCTCGAAGAACTGCGCGACGGCTGCCTCGTGCGCCCGGTGCCGGTCGTGATGAGCGAATCGCTTTTTGTCGTTGATGCTGACACGCGCAGCTTCTGGGTCAGAATCTGGCACACCGACGAATCGCGCACGCGCATTGACCGGCTGCACGTGACAAGCTGCCTGCCGCTGATCCGCGGCGTCAGAGTCAGCACCCTGCAGGGCGATTACGCTGAGCCGATGTTTGGCGATGACGAAGATGATGACGAGCAGGACTGAAAGACCGCCTGCCCCACAACCGATCAGGTTCGCCTCAGGTCTGCAGGCTGAAAGCCCCGAAGCTGCACCCAAAAATCTGAGACGACCGCGAAGCAACTGCGGTCTTCGCGATTGATTCCAGTGTTCCGGCCTGGTGCGAGTCGGACTGCCTGCCGTTTTTTCCTGCAACCTTTCCAGCCCTTCTGACACTTACTCAGCCGAATCGGGAAAAGTGTATTCACTTTCTGCATTCGCCTGTGCCGCAGGCGCGTAATTATCAGTTGACGGGAACCATCAGGAATCGGCTTCCGTATGAAGAACCGGAAAGCAGCCCGCACGCTGATCGTTCATGAATCGCATTCAACTTCTGAGGTGTAACTATGGCTACGAAGAAATCACGCCGGTGGACCATTGTCGGCATCATCCTCGTCGCAGTGATCGGAGCCGGTGCCTGGAGTTTCACCGCGCTCTCACGCGGCAAAAACGGGATTGACGCTTCGCGCCTGGCGACGGTCGAACGCGGCGACATTGCGCGCTCGGTGGTCGCCACGGGCCGCATCGAGCCGGTCAGCAAGGTCGAAATCAAATCGAAAGCCAACGGCATCATCAAGGCATTGAAGGTCAACGTGAATGACTTTGTCGTGCCCGGTCAGGTGCTTGCCGAACTCGACAAAGACAACCTCGCCGCCCGCGTGCGCGAAGCCAAAGCCGCCCTGCAGGCCGCCGAAGCCAATCTGACCGCCGCCAGGGCGCAGTACGACAAGAACAAGGTCGAAGCCGAAGGCCCTGACGTGCCCTTCCTCAATCGCAACAAATCACGCGTCGAACAACTGGTTGAAGACGGCCTGCTGCCGAAATCGAATCTCGATGACGCTTCCAGTCAGCTTGCCCTCGGCCTCAATCGCCGCCACATTGCGAAATCGCAACTGAGCGTCACTGAAGCCAAAGTCAAACAGGCCGAAGCCGAAGTCGCGCAGGCCAGAGCGACGGTCGAACGCGCCGAAGAAGAACTCAATTACGCAACGATTCGTTCACCGATTCGCGGCATCGTGCTGTCGCGCGATGTCGAAATCGGCTCGCCGGTCTCTTCGATTCTGAATATGGGTTCGATGGCGACGCTGGTGATGACGCTGGGCGACATCAGCGAGGTCTACGTCAAAGGCAAAGTTGATGAAGCCGACATCGGCGTCGTGAAGCTGAACCAGCCCGCGCGCATCAAGGTCGAAACCTTCAAGGACAAACAGTTCGAGGGCCACGTCACGCAAATCTCTCCGCTCGGCAACGAGAAAGAGAACGTCATCACCTTTGAAGTGCGCGTCTCGATCAACAATCCCGCCGGACTGCTGCGCGCCAACATGACCGCCAACGCCGAAATCGTCCAGGAAGAACACAGGGGCGCGCTGCTCATTCCCGAAAGCGCGATCATTTACGACGACAAAAAGAATGCGTCGGTCGAAGTGCCTGCGCCCGGCACGCCCAAAGGCAAAGAGAAAAAGCCGATCAAAACCGGCGTCAGCAACGGCTCGAAAACCGAAGTGCTGGACGGCTTGAAGGAAGGCGACAAAATCGTGCTGCAATAAAAACAAATGGAACACGGCTCAAACCGAGGCGACGGATGAACACAGATAATCCGTGCTGATCCGCCGTATCAGTTCAATCCGTGTTCCATTCAGCTTTATCAGAAACCATGCGCGAACTGCTTGCACAAACGCTCTCCAACCTGCTGGCCAACAAGCTGCGCAGCTTTCTGACGATGTTCGGCATCATCTGGGGCGTGACTTCGATTGTGCTGCTTTCGGCAATGGGCGAAGGCTTTCAGCGCGGCAATCAGAAAGTCCTCAATGAACTCGGCAAAAACATCGTGATCGTCTTCAACGGACGCACGAGCCTGCAGGCCGGGGGCGAACGCGCCGGCACGCCGGTGACGATGACGATTCAGGATGTCATCGCGCTGCGCGATCAGTCAAAGCTGCTCGAATACGTTTCGCCTGAACTGATGCGCGGCAGCGTCAAAGCCAAAAGCGCCTTCAATGCGGCTTCGGCAGGCGTGAGCGGCGTCTGGCCCGTGTATCAGCGGATTCGCACGATTGAACTGGAGCGCGGTCGCCTGATGAGCGACGCCGACAACGATCAGGCGCGCCGCGTGGCGATCATCGGTTACGACCTGAGCAAACAGCTTTTCGCTGACCGCGATCCCATCGGCCAGCAGGTCACCTTCAACGGCGTGCCTTACACCGTCATCGGCAAGCTGCGACGCAAGGATCAGGATTCAAATTACACCGGCCCCGACAACGGGCGCATCTTTGTGCCTTACGCAGCGATGCGGAAGGATTTTCCGCTGAGCGGGAAAGCGAATACCGCCGATGATCTTTCGACGATCATCGCGGCGCCTTACGATCACGTCATCGAAGAACTCAACCGGATCGTGGACACCGAAGGCTCAATTGATTTCGAGCGCGGCGGCCCCGTGGATCAGGAGCTTCGCGCGATCATTGCCCGGCGACGCGGTCTCGATCCGCGCGACAACGAAGCCGTGCCGACCTGGAACACGGCGATGGAATCGGTGATGTTTCGCAAGATCATCAAAAGCATGCGCGAATTCTTTCTGATCGTCAGCATCATCACGCTCGCCCTGGGCGGCATCGGCGTGATGAACATTATGCTGATTGCGGTGAAGGAACGGACAAAGGAGATCGGCGTCAGAAAGGCGCTCGGCGCAACTGCGCGCAACATTCAATGGATGTTTTTTGCCGAAGGTCTGCTGCTGACGCTGCTGAGCGGCATGATCGGGCTGGGCGTCGGGATCGGTTTGTGCAGTCTGATCAATCTGCTGCCGATGCCCGAACGTTTTGTCGGAATGGTAATCACGTGGCAGGTCGCGGCGCTGGCCATTATCGCGCTGACTTTCGTTGGCGTGCTGGCGGCGACTTATCCGGCGCGCCGCGCGGCAGACCTGATGCCAATTGAAGCATTGCGCTATGAAATGTGAACCCGAATTCCAGCGTTATCCGCTGCCCGTTACCGGTCGGGAAATGACACGGCGCGCCGAAGCGGCGGCTCTCGCTTTCATCAACCCCCGCTTCCCCGATTGTCTGGCCGCGTTTCTGGCGGGCAGCGTCGTGCGCGGCGACGCGACATCAACTTCCGATCTCGATCTGGTCATCATCACTCCGTCGCAGCACTTCCGCGAATCGTTGCTTGCAGGCGACTGGCCCATCGAAGCCTTCGTTCACACGCCGACATCGTATCCGCAGTTTTTTGCGAGCGACGCCAGTAAACGGCAGCCAGCTTTGCCGATGATGTGCGCTGAAGGCATCGCGCTGATCAATCACGGCGGGCTGGCCGACCGCATCAAATACGAAGCCCGCCTGCTCCTCGCGCGCGGCCCCGCAGCGCTGACCGAAGCGGAACTCTCCGCGCTGCGGTATCAGGTGACCGGCCTGCTCGATGATTTCACCGGCTCCGAGAGTTTTGAAGAAGACCTGTTCATTGCCGCTGAACTTACGGCGGCGACGATTGACCTGATTCTGTCGCACAATCGTCAGTGGAGCGGGCGCGGCAAATGGGCGTGGCGCTGGTTGCAGCGTTACAACGCGACGCTGGCGGAAACCTTGCTGCTCGCGCTCAAGGCGTTTCATCAGACGGGCGGCAAATCGGGGCTGATGACTTTTGTCGAATCATCGCTCGAAGACGCGGGCAGCAGATTGTTCGCGGGATACTCTGTGGGAAAGTAAGCTGTCTGACTCCACAAGATCCCAAAGAGCGGAAGTTCTATGAAGCGTATGGAAACTGAATTTAATGATGATCTGCGACCGGAATACGACCTGGAAACGCTGCGAGTCAGAAAGGTCGGCCCTGGACGACAACGGACAAGCGAGATCCCAGTCTGGCTGGAGTCTGACGTAGCCGAGGTTTTTCCTGATTCAGAATCAGTCAACGAAGCGTTGCGGTTTCTGATCAGGATCACCAGAGAGAATCTGCCGGTTGACTCTGGAAGGAGAGCTTGAACACTTGCCATGCTGTTCAGGGAAGTTTTTCTTCAGGCCATACAATCGCTCGCCACTCATCGCTTTCGCGCGCTGATGACGATGTTCGGAATTTCGTGGGGCATCGTCTGCGTGGTGGTCATGATCGCTTACGGCAATGGGTTTCATCGCGCCATCTTTTACGGCTTTCAGGGTGCGTTCTCTGACGGCACGGTGGTGACCTGGAACGGACAGACCAGCAAGCAGGCCGGGGGCGAACGCGCCGGGCGTCCGATCAGGCTGAAAGAAGAAGACGTTGACGCAATCAGGAATCTGCCGCTCATCAAAGCGGTCAGCCCTGAATATGTCGAGCGGTTGCAGATCACTTACGGCAATCGCTCGACGACGGCTCCGGTGCGTGGCGTCGCGCCTGAGTATGGCGCGATGCGCAGCGAGACTGCCGAAACCGGGCGATTCATCAACGCTGAAGATGTCGAACAGCAGCGCCGCGTGGTCTTTCTCGGTCACGAAGTCACGCAGAAACTTTTCGGCAACTCTCCGGCCATTGGCGAAACCGTGCGCATCAGGGGGCTGTCGTTTGAAGTCGTCGGGCTGATGAAGGACAAGGTGCAGATGTCGGCTTATTACAGCCCCGACAAATACTGCGTGTTCATTCCGTACACGACGGTCCGGCAGCTTTTCAATCAGGAATACGTTGACAACATCGTTTTTCAGACCGTCAACCCGCTGCAACAGAATCTGGCGCTCAAACAGGTGCGCGAAACGCTTGGCGCGCGGCACGGCTATGATCCGACTGATGAACGCGCCGTCATCTTCAACGATTCAGTCGAAAATTCTCAGACCATCAGCGGCATCACCAACGGGCTGAAGATCATTCTGACCTTCATCGGTTCGCTGACGCTGATGATTGGCGGCATCGGCGTCATGAACATCATGCTGGTCAGCGTCACCGAACGCACCCGCGAAATCGGCATTCGCAAGGCCATCGGCGCACGGCGGCGGCACATTCTGACGCAGTTTCTGCTGGAAGGAATGGTCATTACTTTTTTCGGCGGATTGCTGGGGATGCTGCTGTCGTGGCTGATTGTCAGCCTGGTCGGTTCGCGCCCGTTTCTGGCTGACCTGCTGCGCGATTCGTCGCGGCAGACTGACATTCATCTGCTGCTGTCGCCGGACGTGATGATGATCGCCACCGGCATTCTGGTCTTCGTCGGTCTGGCCAGTGGCCTGTGGCCGGCCCTGCGCGCCTCACGCCTCGACCCGATTGAATCTCTCCGTTACGAATAACCATCGTCCTGCCGACTGAAAATATTTTCAAACGCGGGAATAATCTTGGCCCGCGCCTGGATTTTCAGATGTGAGCGGGTTTCCGCTCAGCCGGTATCTTTCACCCGCCGCCGTGCCGATTATTCATCCGGGAGATTGATGACGATGAACATCATCAGCTTTGAGCAGAAAGCCTGCGAGCGCATCCGCAGGTCGCTGGATTTATATCTGAGTCATGAACTGCCAGCCGAAAAATGCCGTGAGCTTCAGCAGCACCTTGCGCGGTGCGCCGGGTGCCTGGCTGAATTTGAAGCCCGCGAACGCCTCAAAACGCGACTCAGGGAAGCCGCCAGCAAAGAGGCCCTGCCCG